>JAPLGR010000642.1 GCA_026390045.1 Chloroflexota bacterium
AACGCAGCCAGGAATCTGCTCGCGCTCGGACGGAGCGCGTGGGGCATCACGTGGCCGGTTGCGGTGAGCGTGCCCCAAGAAGCCGCTGGGCTTTAGCCCAGGCGGAGCGTCACGTGAGCAAAGTCGTCCAGATCCTCGCACGGCGCGTACTTGCGCTCGCGGCAGTAGCAGAAGGCGCAGCCGTGCTGGCAGCCGATGTACGGGTAGGCGGAGTAGCGCGTCCAGAACCAGTGATCGGCGCGCTTAGCCTTGTTCAGGATCGATCTTGGCTGGTAGGGAACGAAAGATGTGCGGCGGGACATCAGGCCGCTTCTTGGGACGGGGTGTGCGTGCCGAGATGCAGGCGCAGGATCGGCTTCATGGAGTGGCCTCCAGCCAGCCTGCAGGGAGGACGATCTGGTACATGTCCACCGCCGCGCTGCCCGAGCGGCCCCAGTTGCTGGTGAACAAGATGCGGCTCATGTCCGGATTGGTGGTGGCATGAGGCTCGGCCCAGTAGTCGTGCTCCTCCTGCTCGTTGACCACGGAGTGCGTGTGCGCGAGGCGGATGACGCGCCCACCAGGGACGAGCTCGAGGACGAACACCTGATCGTCCATCCAGGTCGCGGAAGGCTGGGCCCCGCTATAGGTGGCAACCACGACCCACCCGGGCCGCTGGAAGGCGCGGCCCGAGAAGTGGAAACCGAGCGGTGAATGACTGAAGTCAATGGTGAGCAGCGGCGTGACCTGGCCGCTTTGCAGATCCAACATCGAGATCTCATCATGCTGGATGTCCTGGAAGACGAGCACTTCGCGGCCGCTGGCATCCAGCGCAGTATCTGAGTGTCCGATGATGGGAAGCAATCCGCGGCCGGCTTGGAGGGACCGATCGTAGACCATCAGCCCGCAGGGATCGTCAACGCTGCCCAAGGCCCCTTCCTGGCAAACATCGTCATGGTAGACGAGCAGGTAGTCCCCCAATGGGCTGATGGTCACGGAATCGATGGACCATTTGGTTTCTAGGCGGCGGGAAGCCAGAACTTGATCCTCGAGCAGGTCATAGACGACCAATGCGACAGGGCGCCAATCTGAATCCTGGGCGATCAATCCCCAGATGCGCCCGTTGGCGGATGGGCTGCCTTCGTAACGCGTCCACACGGCGGCCAGCGTCTCGCCGGGGAAGTCGGCAGCGAAATCATGGACAAGGTGCCGCTCGCCTCGCGACAAGTCCAGGCGCAGCAGGCGGGTCTCATCGATGATGTACAGAACGGCCGGATCTTGCGCGTCCCAGCGCGGCTCCACATTGGCGGGGACCTCAGTCAGAGGCAGAAGGCTGGATGCGTCGTAGACATACCAGCGTGCCTCGATGCTGCGAACGAGGATCAGGCTACCGTCGGCGTTGAAAGACTGCACCCGCGAGTACTCATTCTTCAACCCTTGAGACGGATCATCCGCCGGCAAGTCAGCCGTCCGGTCGGTGACGCGAATCAAGCATGTGCCGAAGGTAGGATCGCGGAAGGGAACGCGCGGTGCCGGCTCGGAGAGATCCGGGACGGGCATGACCCCGAGATCCGTGATCAGGTCGGTGCCTTCGATTGGACAGGCGGTCTGGGCGGCAGGTTCTGCCGTCATTCGGGGGAAGGTGAGCTGCGAGGTGTCCCAGCATTCGGGCACAATCGTCTCAGGCGAAGCCTCGGTGGGCGATGATGGTGCGCAGCCAGTGAGACCCAGACAACTCAGCAGGAGTGCAAAGGCCACCATGCGGCGCATGTCTTGCCTTGGCTTCCGGAGGAGTGGCTCGCTCATCAAGGCCGGCAGATGGACCACAAGAAGTACCACGGCGAGGGCATGTGCGGTGGGATCACCCCGGTCTCCACGATGACCACTTTGCTTGGCTTCAGCGGCAGGTCTCTTGCCACGCGGACAATGCGCGGTCCTTCAGGATCAGGCTGAAGCCGGCGGGCTCCAGTTCCGCACAGGCTTCTTCGAAGTCAACCCCGGTGTCGGTGTACTCGGCAGCCAGGACCGCCTTCCCGGCCTCCAGGAATGGAGCCAGGGAATCGCACCATCCCTGGTCGAAGCAGTCCTCTGTCAGCGACCAATCGAAGTCGGCAACCAGCTCGGCCGCCTGTTCTGGATCGTTCTTCAATCCAATGGAGAGTCCGAGCGCATGGGCTTCGCCTGCAAGCCAGCGGTTGTACCGAAGCTGCTCTTCGTAGGTGATGGCGAAGCCCGTGTCGTTGGTGTATCCGTCGATGTTGTCGGGTTCAACTGCGTCGAAACCCTTCTCGCGGCACAGGCTCAGCCGAGCGGACATGATCGATGCCAGCAGGTCGATCTGACGGATATCGAGCCAGCGCTCCCCAGGCCATCCCTCGTAGTCTTTGCCGATGACATCCCGGGGGAAGGTGGCGGCGTCCGGCCGCCAGTCTTCCCACGATCCGGCGCTGATGTAGCAAATGACCTTCTTCCCCGCGGCATGCAAGGCGGTGATGGTCTCGGGGTTCGTGTCAAACAAGTCGAGGTCAATCGCGTCGGCCTCAACCGTGAGATCGACGGGCAGCTCGGTCAGCTGCCATTGCCAGGTCGTCCCGGGCGACGGGATCCAATAGGCGGTCGCGGCGCTTTGGGACGCGATGGGCGAGCTGGCCGGAGGGACGACAGACGGACTCGGAGGCACGCCCACAGCGTCTGCGCGGCACGACTGAACCGCCGGGAGGATGATCAGCGTGAGCAATGGGAGCCAGCGCGCTTGGCCGGACAACAGGCCTCCGTGAGGGTGAGGGCCGGCGGAGCACACACGACAGCACGTGCAGTCGCCGGCCGTCTGCGATTGACGCGCGCCTACTCGCCTAGCCATTGCTGGACGTACCAGTCCAGCAATGGCACGAACTCCTCGGTTGCCTTCTGATTCCCGGCAGGCGTCGGATGCGAGTCGCCGGGGTATGCATAGGCTGATGTGTCCGAGCCCTGGTCGTAGATGTATTCCACTTCGCCGTCCACGAGACGGTGATGGTTGCCGCTCGAGGCGCCGGCGTCGTTCTCGTCCGGCGAGCCGCCATTGGATGTAAGCACGTTGTAGAAGTCGAACACAGCGACGTTCGTCATTGGGTAGTCCGCCAGCCACTCCTCCACCAGCCAACGGTTGAACGCGCGGGCGTTGGCGGCCTGCTCCGCCGTTGTCTCGTCTTCTTGCAGAGGAGGCGCGGTGATGGCGACGAACAGCTTGTCGGGATTCGCGGCAAACATCTCAAGCAGGTCCACGTAGATGCCCTCGGCATTCGCCACCGTGTGGAAGCCGCTGCCAGCGTCCATCCCGCGCAGAGGGTTATCGGCCCCGGTGGGCGAGTCATCGGGGCTGCCGTCCAGGGCCGAGTTCGGGAAGCACGACTTGAACAGGATGATCTGGTTCTCGCTGCCCGGATCCTGCTCCAGGTGCGTGTAGTAGGCATGCTGCTCGGACTCGGAGAACACGGCCTCAAGGACCGCCTCGCTCTCCGGACCCTGGAACCAGGTCCACCAGTGACCGGTGTCAGTGAAGGAGCCGACAGGGCCTCCCAAGTCGCTGATGCTTGGGCCCCAGTCATAGTTCGTGTCGCTCACGAAATAGCCGTGCTCCATGAGGGCCGGCCCAAGGCCGCCATTCTCGTCGGAGAGCCAGTTCTCGCCCGACGAATGGTGAATGAAGATCAGCTTCAGCCCTTCCTGCCCGGTGCCGGCAGCGGCAGTCTCGTCGCCCGAGGGCTGGGGCTCGGTCTGTTCGTCCGACGGCTCAGCCTCGCCACCTTCTTCCGACCCGGTCTCAGGCTCTGTGTCCGCACCGGTGTCAGCTGTGAGTGCTCCACCGAGGGAGCAGGCGAGGGAGGCCACCAGGCCAAAGACGATCAAGGTGACAAACGCATTCCGGCTCATGAGATTCCTCCTGGATGGCTGATCGGAGAGCGCGTCTGGCCGGGGCCGGCCGACCTCGGCACGAGGCGATCGCAACGCCCAGCCGCGTGACTCGGACTTGTCGTTGGCTTACAAACACAGCCGGGAGGGCAACCGCAACAGGATGTGAGGAGCATCCCCTGCCTTCGCCGGGCTCCCTGCGAGGGGGCGGGGGGTCCAAGCCGGCGATGAAGGAGAGTCTATTCGAGGCTGCCTCCTGGCACAAACGAGTCAGGCGTTGAGAGATGGCGGCGGCAGTGCAAGGCCCCGACCGGGAAGGTGAGCGATCATCTCTACAGTCGGGGCCTTCGAGGTCTTGGATGAGGCGCCGGGCGTCGCCACGCCGCCCAGCCTGCTGAGAGGATTAGGTGCCTTCCTCCCATGACGCGAGGTACTTGCGCTGTTCATTGGTAAGAACATCGATGTCGATGCCCATCGCCTCAAGCTTCAGGCGCGCGATCTCGCGGTCGATGCTTTCTGGGACGCCGTAGACTTGTTTCTCCATCTCGCCGACGTGCTTGAGCATGTACTCCAGCGAGAGGGCCTGATTGGCGAAGGACATGTCCATTACGCTGTCCGGGTGGCCTTCGGCCGCCGACAGGTTCACCAGCCGTCCCTCCGCCAGCAGGTTGATGCGCCGGCCATCCCGCAGCTGATACTGCTCGACGAACTCGCGCATCCGCCGCTTCTCGCCGGCCATCGATTCCAGCGCCGGGATGTTGATCTCGACGTTGAAGTGGCCGGAGTTGGCGATGATGGCGCCGTCCTTCATTGCCTCGAAGTGCGGCTTGTCCAGGACATGCAGGTCGCCGGTGAGCGTGCAGAAGATGTCGCCGATCGGGGCGGCCTTGCTCATCGGCATGACGCGGAAGCCGTCCATCACCGCCTCCAGCGCAGCCAGCGGGTCGATCTCAGTCACGATGACATTGGCGCCCATGCCTCGCGCCCGGTTGGCCAGCCCTCGGCCGCACCAGCCATAGCCGGAGACCACGAACGCCTTTCCGGCCAGCAGGATGTTGGTGGCGCGGACGATGCCGTCGATGGTCGACTGGCCGGTGCCGTAGCGGTTGTCGAAGAAATGCTTGGTCATGGCGTCGTTGACGGCAATGACCGGATAGGCCAGCGCCTTGTCGGCCGCCATGGCCCGCAGACGGATCACGCCGGTGGTTGTCTCCTCGGTGCCGCCGAGCACGTCCTTGAGCAGCTCGCGCCGCTCCTTGTGCAGCGTGCTCAGCAGGTCGGCGCCGTCGTCCATGGTGATCTGGGGCCGGTGATCGAGCGCGGCGTGGATGTGCTTGTAGTACGTGGCGTTGTCCTCGCCCTTGATACCGAACACCGGGACCTCGAAGTGCGAGACGAGCGAGGCGGCGACGTCATCCTGTGTCGACAGCGGATTGGAGGCGGTCAGAACCGTGTCGGCGCCGCCCGCCTGCAGCGTGCGCATCAGGTTGGCCGTCTCGGTGGTCACGTGCAGGCAGGCCGAGATGCGCGTGCCCTTGAGCGGCCGTTCCTTTTCGAAACGCTCGCGGATCTGGCGCAGGACCGGCATCTCCTGCTCGGCCCATTCGATTCGCCGCCGGCCGCCCTCGGCCAGGCGCATATCCTTGACATCATGCGATTGACTCATCGAACCTTCTGCTCCTGAGGGGAATGGGACGCCCGGCCAAGTTGCCCGACGCCCTCATGATAAGCGCAAAACGGCAAGAATCCCAGTCTTTGGTAACAGCGCACGGCCGGTTCGTTGTCCCGGGCGACATTCAGCACGATGGTCTGCATGCCGGGGCGACGCAGCAGTTCCTGAACCACAGCCGCGGTTGTGATCGTGGCCAGGCCGCGCCCGCGGTGCCCGGGATGCGTGAACACATTGCCCACTGCCGCCACGCGACGCGCCTCCGAGACGACGTGCGTCCCAGCAATCGCAACCAGTTGCCTCCCGTACCAGACGCCGTAGAAGGCGTGGTCTGCCAGCTGGCCCGCGTCAAACGCATCCGGCCGGTCCGCGATGTCTCCGAATAGCGTCATGATCTGCGGCAGGTCATCCGCCGAAAGCGCCTGCGCACCCCCTGCCAGCGTCGCGTCGAACGCCTCCGGCCGCAGCACCATCCGCCACATGATGGTCTCGTGTGATTCCCGGACGCGATCTTCGAGGAGCGCGCGATGGGTGGCCATCAGCGTGAACATGTGGCGGCCGTCTGGGACCTGTGCCAGGAGACGGCTTGCTTGCTCGGGATCCCCGACAGCGAAGAGCACGGGCGGGTCGAAGCCGGCAAAGGAAAGGACGACCGCGTCTTCGTCGGCAAGCCAGTGGGCGTGGGCCGTATGCGGCGGGTCGAGATCGGCCAGCGCATAGGCCGACCAGACGCGCTCGCGTTCCAGCACTCTCTCGACGCGGTCCAGCAATCCGGAACTCACGCCAGTTGGTCCAGCTCGTGCCGGTCGTTGTAGTGACGGCGGAAGCGCCGGATGAATGTCGGCAGATCGTAGTCGTGTCCCTGCGTGCCCTTGGCCTCCAGGCAGAAGGTAGCTGCCACCGTCCCCATCTGGGCGCAGCGCTCTAGGCTCAGGCCGTGGACGAATCCCTTGAGGAAGCCGCCGCGAAACGCATCGCCCACCCCCGTCGGATCGGCGATGCCTTCCGGCGGGAAGGCCGCGACGTGAATCTTTCCATCACGCGTGTATACGTCCACGCCTCGCTCGCCGAGCGTGACGGCCACGAAGGCCGCGCGCTTCACCAGGTCCTGTGGCGTCTGCCCGGTCTTGTCCTTGATCAATGCGAACTCGTAGTCATTGCCGAAGGCGGCCATGCATCCATCGAGCCCGTGTGACAGCGTGGCCGAGTCCATGCGCACCACCTGCTGGCTTGGATCATAGATGTAGGGGATCCCCAGGCTCAGGCACTCCTCGGCGTGGAGCTCCATGGCGGTCGGGTCGTTGGCCGAGATGACGACCAGCGAAGGCCGCGGGTCAAGCTCGCGCAGATGCAGCTCGCCGGCGTGTGCCATCGCGCCGGTGTAGAAGCTGGCGATCTGCGAGTTGATCATGTCGGTCGTGACGAAGAACGAGGCCGTCATTAATCCGGGGATGGTCCGTATGGCCGAGGTCTCGACGCCCTTGGATTCCAGCCAGGCCCGGTAGTCCTCAAAGTCCTCGCCGACGGTTCCGACAACCCACGGCCGCTCGCCGAGCAGCGCCAGCGAGAAGGCGATGTTGGCGGCGATCCCGCCCCGCCTACGCTCGAGAGAGTCCACCAGGAAGGACAGGCTGAGGCGATGCAGGTGATCGGGCAGGATGTGATCCCTGAACCGCCCGGGGAACGTCATTAGGTAGTCGAAGGCGATTGATCCGGAGAGGGCGATGGTCATGCGGGCATTCCCTCCAATGTTGCCTGGCGCAGGGCAGGGCCGAAGGGCGGGCGGAGCACGCCGGCTTCAGTCACCAGCGCCGTGATCAACTCATGTGGCGTCACATCGAACGCGGGATTGCGGGCGCGGCTGCCCGCCGGCGCGATCGGCTGTCCGTCGATCGATAGGTGAAGGACCTCGTCGGCTGGCCGCTCTTCGATCGGAATGGAAGCTCCGTCGGGGCACTCGAGGTCCACGGTCGAGGTTGGGAAGGCCGAGTAGAAGGGGACGTGGTTGGCGGAGGCGGCCAGCGCCAGCATGTAGGTGCCGATCTTGTTGGCTACGTCGCCATTGGCGGCGACACGATCCGCACCCACCAGCGCCGCGTGCACTTCGCCGCGCCGCATGAAATGCCCCGCCGCGCCATCGGTGATGATCTCGTGGGAGATCCCGAGCTGCTGGAGTTCCCACGCTGTCAGGCGCGCTCCCTGCAGGCGGGGCCGGGTCTCATCAACCAGGACGTGCAGCCGCTTGCCCTGTTCGTGCGCCGCTCGGATGATACCCAGCGCAGTCCCGTAGTCCACAGCCGCCAATCCCCCGGTGTGGCAGTGATGGATCACCGTGTCCCCGTCGGCGAGCAGCGCCGCACCATGCTGGCCGATCTTCCGATTCCGGGCGACCTCGTCGTCTGCCAGTCGCTGGGCCTCGGCAAGAAGGGAAGCCTTTGCCGCCGCAACCGAAGCCGGCTGGCTCTGGGTCACCTGACGCGTGACGTGATCGAGCGCCCAGGCCAGGTTGATTGCTGTTGGCCGGGCGGACTGGAGGAGGCGCGTGGCGCGTGCAATGTCATCCCACAAGGCAGGCAGGCTCGATGCATCCGAAGCGTGCGCCGCGAGTGCGAGACCGAACGCCGCGACCGCGCCGATCGTCGGCGCACCGCGCACGGTCATCGCGGCAATCGCCTGCGCCACGTCCTGCACGCTGGACAGATCGACGTGCTCCACGCTGGATGGCAAGCGCCGCTGGTCAATGACGCGTACCGCAGGTCCCGCCGGGTTCCATTCCACTGCTCGCATGAGATTCCGTTCCTGAGGCTGGTGAGGTTCGTCCTTGGGCGTCTCGCCGCCCGGGCACGAAAGCGCGCTCTCGAAGGGAGAGCGCGCGCACTGTGCACAAAGAAGTGTAGCATACCGCGATGTGCGCGGCAAGGCAGCCCCTCGGGAGCAGTGGACGACCTCTGCCGTCCCCTGGGCATCGAGGTCGTTTTGTTGACCGGGTGAAGCTCGCCGCAAGCCCCCTGGGTTCAGCCCGTGGGGCTAAAGCGGGCATTCTCGGAAGGCTTTAGCCCTGTCGTCATATGGCATACTGTCAACATGGCATTCAATTACCGCAGAGACGAACACCGGGTACACTTGATTGTGTGTCACCTCGTTTGGACGCCCAAACGGTGAAAGGCCGTCCTGGTCGGAGGCGTTGCGGCCGATTGCCAGAAACTGATCGAGAGGAAATGTGCCAAGCAGGGATGGGAGATTCCAAAGTTGG
>JAPLGR010000063.1 GCA_026390045.1 Chloroflexota bacterium
GGTGGACGACACGCTGGACGTCTTCGTCGACGTCCTGGCGCCGGACCTTACCACCTGGCTGAACGCCATCCACTTCACCCAGGTCCTGGGCAACGGCGGGGCCAAGAAGTTCTTCGCCGTGCTGGATCCGTCCAACCCGGGCACGGCCGTGATCGACGCCTCGGCCGACGCCGCCGCGGCGGCGGTGCGGCCGGCACTCTTCGGCCCGCAGCTGCGCGGCCGCTACACCGTCGTCGATCCGGGCTGGGGCGCCGCCAGCTTCACGTTCTCGCTGCGCCTGTACGCCACCGGCTACCCGGTCTGAGATCGGAAAGCAGGAGGTGATCGGATGAAGATCAAGATGCTGGTGAACGTCACCGATGCCAGCGGCTCCTACCAGCAGGGCCAGGTGGTGAACGTTCCCAAGGCTGCCGCCCTGCAGCTGGTGGATCGCGGCCGGGCCATTGCCACCGAAGAAATGGTCGAGATCGAGATCAACGATGTCCAGCTGGCCGACCTGCTGAAGAAGATGGCCCGCCTGAACATGCGGGAGATCACCGGCCCTGTGTTCGAGGCGACCGGCCAGGACATCCAGAGCAAGACGGGGGCTTACCCGGCCCCCGTGCCTGGTCTTGTCCGCACCGGGCACCTGGGAGCCTCCTGGTACCACACGGTCTTCCCCGACTACCTGAAGGTCGGCAACCTGGCCACGTATGCGGGTTGGGTGCATGGTCCCGACCAGAGGGTCCGCGCTAAGAGGCGGGGCTGGAAGAAATTGCTGCAAACCGCCAAGGCGGAGCTCCCAGAACTGCTGCAGAAGCTGGAGGCCAGGATCCTGGCCATCTGGGAGGGTAGGTAACGGACATGGACTACACCGACATCGATACCTTGCATGCCTACGGTATCTTCACACATCCAACCGAAGAGGGAGATGCCCTGCTCGAAACCTTCATCTCCGCCGCCTCGGCCGTGATCGACAACATCTGCCACCGCGTGTTCGGAATCGCCGATGGGGCCGCACCTGTTGCTTGTACCTTCACGAAGGACAATGGTCTGCTCTGGGAATCCCGCAGGTTTCCGCGGACACTGTGGCTGGAGGATGATCTGTGCTCCACGCCAACCTTCGCCGAGGTGCCGGCGCCGACCGTTACGCTTGTGCCGATGCGTCCACCCTACTATCGGATCGTCCGGGCGGAGGCTGAATGGCCTGATCCGACCGTAGTGACGGGTCATTGGGCCTACAGCATGACGCCGCCTGCGCCCATCACGCAGGCCTGCTTGCGGCTGGCTCTTTGGATGTACCACCAAAGGGAGTCGACGGATGGCGACCGGCCCATGGTCACCTCCGGCGGCATCTTCATGCTACCCAATGCCCTACCTAGGGACATTCAGTTTCTGCTGATGCCCTATAAGAAGGTGAGGGCTGGATGAGCCTGGGGGGTCTCTACTACGCGATCTCCGAGATGGCGGTGGGCGATGTGGTCTGCCGCAACCTGGACGAGATCAAGCTCACGATCCGGGCGGAGGATTGCCCCATGCGCCTGCTGCTCCCCAGCACCGAAGGGGAGATGGGCTTCATCGCCATTGGCACCCTGACCAAGACAGCCTGGAAAATCCGGGACCTGTGCCTGTGGCAGCCCATAATGGCGGGCAGCGGGATCGAACAGTGCGCCAACGACATGGTGGCCTACATCGAGTTGTACGCCGCCGCCATCAGGAAGATGAGGGAGCCGGTTCCCGGGACGAACCTGATAAGCGCAACCTTCAAGCTTGGGCCCGTGCTTTGGGCCACTAGTGATTTCTGGGCGGTTGACACCAGCCTGGGAATCGAGGAGTTCCTGAAATGAGCAAGAGTACAGACATCAGTGTTGTTCCAACCGTCACCGTCGGAGCCTATTCGGATGGTGATGCGGTCGGAGGTTTGCTGACATTCGTGAACGCCGCCTCAGTCTACAAGGGTGACGGCAAGATCACCAAGGTCGTCATCAACGACAATGCGAAGCAGGCGGCCCACCTTGCGCTTGCGCTGTTTGACCGCACGTTCACGGCGATGGCTGACAATGCCGTGTGGGACCCGACCGACGCCGACAACCTGAACTGCCTCGGCATCATCGACATCCCGGTTGCCGCCTATGGGCCGGGTGCCGATAACAACGTGGCCTATGTCGCATGTGACTTCAACTTCGTGCTGGTTGCTGGTGGCACGTCCCTGTTCGGTCAGCTCTATCTCATCACCAGCACACCGACGTACGCCGCCGTGAACGACATCCAAGTCACGATCACCGTCGAGCGATAGGAATAATGGATGGCCTAAGATAGGGATTGGCGATCACTGTCCCCCTAAAAACAAGGAGAGAAGGCAATGACCTATATCCCAAGTTTGGAAAAGGTCCAGCTGGGCCTGGAGACTGTCTGGGCAGATCTGGCGGCTCCCACGGTCCAGCTCGTGGGCGTCACGGACTGCAAGATCACACCCCGCCTCGAGTCTGCACAGATCACCGACAAGCGGGGCACGACTATGCCCGCCTACATCGCCTCCGTCAACAAGGTGTGGGCTGAAGCCGATCTCTCGGGCGTGGTGTGCTACTCCCACTTCCGGCACTGGCTGGATGCTATGTTCGGGATTGATGCCGTCGCGCCCTACGCCTACCTGGCAGAGCTCGACCCAGCGACCACTCTTCGGTCGTTCAACCTGGTGTACGGCCAGCCCGACGTGACCTACAGCATGGGTGGAGGCATCCTGGACAAGCTGAGCATCGTGGGGCCGCTCAACGGGCCCCTGACCTTCTCGGCGCACCTGCTGGGCAAGGGCGTTGCCGACGACACGCTCGAGGTCCTGACCGACGACGACGTGGTTCTGGCGATGGGGAGCCATTGCCAGGTCTACATCGATCCCATCGCCGGGCCGGTCGGCGCCACAGAGATCGCCCAGACCGCCTTTGGCTTCAACGCCAATATCACCGTGGACCGGAAGCTGGTGTGGCACCTGGGATCGCTCAACCCTGACAGTTACCGGCACGGCAAGTGGGGCGGGAGCCTGCACCTGTCGGTCGAGATGACCAGCGCCATGCAGGACATCCTCGACGCCGCCCTGGCGCAGACGATCACGCCGGGGGCCTATGCCATCAGGATCAAGGCGACCGACGCCCTGACCACGAGCATCCTGACCCTGGACCACGCCGGGCACCTGCTGGCAGCGCCCAATCTCTTCACCGACAGCGACGGCGTCAGCACGGTGGAGATGGACTTCGCCCCGGCCTTTAGCGACGACGTTACGTTCTTGACCTGCTGGAAGGCGGGATTGGTTCTGCCTTAGTGTCGGGATTGGAATGGAGAAGCCATGGCTATCGAATGGAGGCTGCCCGACGAAAATGAGCCGGGGTACCTGCGGCGCCGGCGCGAGCTGACGGCCGCGTTGAATGCCCCCGCAACCCCGGCGGCTGTAGATGCGTCCGTCGAGTACATGCTGCGCTATGTGGCGAAGCCCGAGGATCCAAAGGAGGCCAGGGAGGCGCTGTTGGATCTCTCGTCGGTCGAATTCTATAAGGCGACCATGCAACTGCTGGGCTACAAGGTGGGAAAGGTATCCGACCCAAAAGGCGAGAAATCCGGCACGCCATCAGGGACAACGGCCCCGCGCCCGTCGAGCTCCTGATCCTCGAGGCGGCGAGGGAGTTCCATGTCCTGCCCGAGGCGATCGAGAACGAGATGACGGCCCGGTGGTGGCACCTGTGGCTTTGTTACAGGGAAGAAACTGCCCGCCCGAAGTGAAGGAATGAACTGAGATGTCTCAAGTCGACGTTGTCATCAAGGGTCACGACCAGCTCAGCCCGACCATGCGGGAGTGCCGGGGATCCGTCACCGACTTCAACCAGGCGTTGGAGGTTGCCGGCAAGGTCGCCCGCACCGTCGGGCAGATCTACGAAGCCACTGTCGGCGAGTTCCTGGAGTACGCCGACACCGTAGGTGATCTGAGCTCCATCACCGGCGAGAGCACGGAGAACACCTCCAGATTCGTCACGGTCCTCGGGGACTTCGGGATCGAGATGGGCCAGATCACTGCCGCAGGACGGGCCATGCGGGATGATGGCCTAGCTCCCACACTAGATACCCTGGCCCAGCTTTCCGACCGCTACCTCGCCCTGGCTCCTGGGATGGAGCGTGTCAACTTCTTGCAGGACAACCTCGGCCGCGGTGGAGCAGAGTTCGTCGACGTCCTGGAGCAAGGTTCGGCGGCGATCCTTGCCAGGGCCGATGCGGTTGCGCCTGGGAACGTTCTGACTGCCGAAGAAATACGACTGGCCGATGAGCTGAAGGTGTCAATGCGGGAGTTGAACGACGAATGGACCGCGTTCACCAGAACTCTCTCGCTAGAGGCAATGCCTCTTATACAATCCACCGTTGGGGAGCTAGGCGACCTCGCCACGGTCCTAAGTGGCGAGATGATCCCCCCCGAGAGGCTTACTCTTCTATCGACTCTCATCATCACGATCCAGGATGTGGCTGGAGCTCTCGGACTGTGGGAACCTGCCTTTCATGCGGCAGATGGCGCTGGCCGAGAATGGGTTCTCGGCATGGACAACCAACTCGACGATCTGGACCGGCTTGCATACGAGGCCTTGCCGACCGCCACCGAAGAGCTGCGGCTGTTCTCCGACGAGCAGCTCCTGGCATCACTTGCCGCCGATAGTCACTCCCGGATGCTGGGGATCGAGAGAGAAGCCATTGAGGCGCTGCGTGACCGGAACATCGTCATCACGGTCACCACGATCCGCCGGGAGATCCAGGAAATCCTGCGGGCGAGCCAGATGGGAGGATACACCGCGCTCGGGGCCACGGCGCATGCAGCGGGCGGCCCCCTCTCCCTCATTACAGAGGTCGGCGAAGCGGGCACCGAAGGCATCATCGACGGCATAGTCATCCCCCATGATCCATGGGAGCAACTGAAGCGACTGGGGCTCATAGTCGATCAGCAGGCCCAGAAGGGCGGGGATGTCAAGATCCCGATCTGGCAACCAAAGAAGTCGGGATCCTCCGCTGGGATCAAGAGCGGAGGCGAGATCAAGAGCGGAGGCGGAGACGGGACCGGAGGCGGCGAGACAGCGACTGTTGCCGACATTGCGGCAGAAGTTCAACAGGCCTCCGCCCAGGAATCCGCCGCCCTGGTGGCGTCCATCCCGGCGGCCGCCGCCTCGGCTGCCTCCGAACAGGGACGGCAACAGGCTGTAGAGATACGGGCATCCAGTGCCGAGAATACCGCCGTATTGCGGCAGGTGCTGCGGGCCATCGAGAAGCTGAACCAGACGTTCCCGACGGTCGTGCGGGACGCTGTCGAGAGGGTCATGTGATCAAGTTCAAGACCTCCGTCTACTTCTACCACGGGGGGGCCTGGGTGCTTTGCAGCGATGTGCTGCAGGATCCTGCTCCCTCATGGGGGTTCGGTTTGCCGGGCAATGGCCCGATGGACCTGGTGGCCGACACCGGCATTCTGACGTTCACGCTGGACAACACTACCAGCAACAGCGCCGGCCTCTCAGGCTGCTATTCCACTGGCCACCCGAACTGCCCTGCGTGGTTCGTCGATGGGCTGCCTATCAAGGTGGTGTGCGAGCGCCAGGATACCTTCGCCTCTGCCACCAGGTTCCTGGGCGAGATGGTGGACGCCCGGCCCACGTCAGGAGTGTTCGAGGAGGCGACGGTCGAAGTGGAAGCGCATGATTGGATGGAGTACGCATCCATCCAGAAGCTGGGGCAACTGGCGATCCAGACCTCGAAGCGGGTGGATCAGGCGTTGACGACTGCCCTGTTGAACTTTCCCGCCACCCGGCAGCCGGCGGCCACGGACTTCGATGTGGGCAAGGAGACGTTTGCCGCAATCTTCAACACCGACAACTCCGACAAGCAGAAGATGGCCTCCTTGTTCCAGAAGCTCGCCCGCAACGAAGGGGGGGGCTTCATCTTCCTCGAGGGCGACGGCACACTGCGCTTCGACAACCGGCATGCACGCCCGATGACGACTGCCGCCGCCTTCACGCTTGATGCCACTGCAGCCACGCCCATGAACGAGCTCGACGTCTCGTGGAGACGGGAGGAGGTCAAGAACCGGATCGAGGCCAAGATGTGGCCCGCCAAGGTGGACACTGGAGCCGATACGATCATTTGGAAGCTCCAGAAGACGTCCCCCCTCTCGGCTGGGCAAGTGCTTGTGCTTACCTGCGGCTACCGTGACCCGGTCACCGGCGCTCGTATCTCGGCCTCGGCGGTCGTGAATCCGCTGGTGGGGGGCACACACATCAAGTTCGGGTCGGCAGACGACGGCGCGACGAACGATCTGATCGGCAGCCTGACTTTTCCTATGGTTGTCGGGGGCAACTCGGCCGAGATCACCCTGACCGCCGCAGTGGCAGGCTATGTGAACTTCATCGAGCTGTGGGGCGATGGCATCTACACCTACGACCCGATGGTTCTGGGGGCTGAGGATGCCGCCTCGATTCTTCTCCGGGGCGAGCGGGTGCTTGAGGTGAGCCTGGAGCAGATTACCTCCCCGAGCATGGCGCAGTCGTATGCTACCAGTCTCAGGGACCAACTGCATGATCCCGCCCGGAAGGTCGAGAAGGTGAAGTTCCTGGCCAACTTCTCGAACGAGTTCGCCACGGCCGCCCTGACCGCCGAGGTGAACACCCGCTTCGCCGTCAAAGAGACACAGACAGACACCGATGCAGAGCTCTTCGTCTGCCGCCTGAAGTACGAACAGGTTGGGCCGCTCCTGTGGGTAGAGATCGTTCCGGCACCAGCCGCCACGGTCAACTACTTCATCTGGGATGTAGCGGGCCATGGGTGGGATCAAGGCGTTTGGGCCTTCTAGGAGAACGGCATGGCCTACATAGCAAGAACTCAAGACGACCCAAATGAGCTGGGGCGGTCGGCGGACCAACAAGAGTCCGTGCTCAACGATGAGTATTTCTACCATTGCATCCGGTACCTCTGCATTGAGGTGGTGGACAAAGACACTCTTCTGACCACAGGGGGTGGCAAGAAGGCCTTCCACATCCCGCCCGAGGTGAGCGGGATGAACCTGGTCTACGTCCACGCCTTCAACCTGACGCCATCGGCGGTGGGCATCCCCACCTTCCAGATCGCCAATGTTACCGACGCGACGGTCATGCTCTCTACCAAGCTGACCATCGATGCCACGGAGACCGGGTCGAACACTGCCGCTGTGCCAGCCGTCATCGACACGACCAAGGATGATGTTGTGACCAACGACATCCTGGCAGTAAACGTGGACGTGGCGGGTTCAACGACCAAGGGCGTGTACATCACCGTCGGATTCGGGTTCCCATGAGCGTAACCATAGGGACATCCACCACCTACCACTCCGACGCTACCTACCAGGCGGCGCATACGTTCGCCCATAATAACAACAAGGAAGTAGTAGTAATTGGGTTCTGTGTCTCCGCATGGGAAAACGTGGCTCGAACAATCTCGTCGGTCACTTATGGCGGCGTGGCCTGTGTGGAGATTGGCTACCTGATGTTCTATCAGGACGGCGACGAGCGTTACTACGTGGGAGCTTACAAGTGCATGGCTCCTCCCTCAGGAGCCAACAATGTCGTTATCACGGCCAACGCGGCTGTCTCATGCAGTGGTGGAGCAATCTCGCTCGGCGGCGTGGGAGCAATCGGAGCCGGAGCCACAGCAACGGGTGGTGGTGGCGGACACACAGTTACCGTGAATGTTCCTAGTGCAGTCGGGGATACAGTGATTGATATTGCCGCATTGCGCGCCAATAACAATCAATGGCAGGCGTGGACGATAGGCGCTAGTCAAGTGAGTATCTGGACGGACCTTCACAGCGACGGAGCAGATGGTCGAGCAGACCAAGAGACATCCTCTTCCTACGAGGTAGCAACAGGAGCAACAACAACAATGAGTTGGACCGAGGGTGCCGGTACGATGGAAATGGGAACCGTTGCCTTCGCTGCGACGCCCACTAAGGGTGGCAACGTCATGTGGTGGTTCTAACCTAAAGGAGGCAAACAACAATGGCCTGGCCTGCGCTGAGTGAGCTGGTGAAAGCGATCGACGTCTCGATCTATCAGAACAAGTCGTCGGCTACCGGACCGCCGACGCCTGAGGGCCGGATCGACTTCTGGCAGCTGGCCGATACCCGGCCCGAGATCAAGATCGTCTTCATCCGCCTGGCCGGCAACGTCGGCAGCTTCGACGTCGACTTCCAGTCCAATTACGACGAGAGCCTGGCGGCTGGATTCGAGAATGCCGTGTACGGGTTCGCCGCTCCCTCTCGCAAGGTCTCGACGCTGATCGACGTATGGAAGCTTGGTCTCAACGGGCGGGTGCCGAAGCTCATCGTCATCGACGCCGAAGTGTCGGACGGCAGGGACAAGGCTCTCGTCACG
>JAPLGR010000060.1 GCA_026390045.1 Chloroflexota bacterium
AGTGCTCAAGCGGCGGGGGCGGCCAAGCTGCCCTTCGGGATCGCTCTCGCGTCCCAAGGCATGTCGTTCGGCGTCGCCCGCCGTTTCAAGTGCCGTGGAGAGTGGCTTGGTCAAGACAACTGAAGCCCTTCAGGAGCCAGCCTCGCCCTAGCGAACCGGGCCAGCGGCTAGTCTCTGCCAGATCTCAGGCGCGTACCAGACGCGGTTGCGGCCAGTGATCCAAACGTATGCCAGCAGTTTGTTCATGCACGCTCCAATGGCTTCCATCTTCTCCAGGGGACGCTGGCTCCGTGTCTGAAACCGATGGTAGTGATAGCCGATGGCGTCGTTGTGGCGCAACAGGTGCATGGTCGCCCAGAAGAGCACCACCCGCAGGCGGCTGCGACCCTGCTTGGAGAAGGGGGTGAGGCTGCGATGGTAGCGGCCGGACTCTTTGGGCGTGGGCTGGGTGCCGGCCAGTTTGGTCAGACTCTTGAGCTTGTGGTAGCAGGACAAGTTCCCGGTTTCGGCCAGCAGACCCATGGCGGACGTCTCCCACAAGCCCTGGATGGAGCACAAGTAAGGGGCCTCCGGCAAGATCCAAAACGCGCGCATCAGGATGGAAAGGAGCTGCCGCGCCTGTTGATCGAGCAATAGTGCCGACTTCAGGCTGTTCTGCAGGTCGAAACACAGGGCCTCCAGGCCTTCCGTCAGACCGATTGACTGTTGAGCCAAAGCATAGGCCTTCTGCAAGCGACCCACGGCCAGCCGTCTCGCGCTTGACTCCTGTCGCACTCGGCCGATGAAGTCCGCGCAGCTCATCTGCCGGATCTGAGCCGCCGCCGCCGGGACGCTACGAAGCAACGCCTGGGCCGTCTGGCCCGTCAGATCCCTGAAGACCTGCTGCAGCTCAGGGAAGACCTGACGAAGGGCGTTAGTCAGGAGAGTGACTTGCCGCCCTCGGTCGTAGCGCAGGCGCCAGTAGGTCGCATGTCCAATTTGAAGCTCGGCGTACGCCCCTGTCCGCAGCTCGGTCTCGGTGAATTTCCCGGTGCGCAGCAAGTCCGCGATCATGAACGCGTCCCGCCAGTCGTCCTTGGCTCTATCCAGCTGGTCTCCCTCACGATGGCGGTTGACGGTGAAAGGGTTGACCAGGCGAAACGGGAGCCGCTCTTGGCTGAGGAAGGCGCCGACTTGCTTCCAGTAGTAGCCTGCCTGGCGTCAGACAGGTTCGTGGGTTCCATGCCCACCAGCACACCGCAGGCTCCCTGCCTCCGGGTGACGCCCTGCAACCGCTCGCGCAAGTACTCGTATCCCTGCCGGCTCTGTGTCGCCAGGAAGCGATCGACACGCTGCCCGTTGCCGTCCAGCCTGTCTGCCGCAGGCAGGAACAACCGCAGCGATGCTGTCGAGGCCCAGATCCAAGCCTGCCAGCAGGGAACCCGTACGGGTTCCAGGGTACCCGGCTTGATCTGCGCCAGTTTCTTTGCTATCGTTGTCATCGGGGTCTCCTTTCTGAAATGAGTCGTTGGCACTTCTCATTCTAAAGGGAGTCCCCCTTTCTTATTCTCTATACTAGGCTGGACGGCAGGCCAGGGTACTTCTGGATCGTTGCCCCCCGGCCCCCGGCCTGCCGATCCGGGGCAGGCTGCGGCCCGGGGCAGGCTCACGACCCGGATGCCGAGTTTCATGAGTTCACCACGGATGCGTTCCACGCCCCAGAGGCTGTTCTCCCTGGCCATCTGCTGGATCAAAGCGATGGTTTCGCAGGCTACCCTGGGGCGCCCGCCCCGGTTGTGGGACTGGACCTCCAGAACAGCCGGAAGCCTTGGCGATGCCAG
>JAPLGR010000045.1 GCA_026390045.1 Chloroflexota bacterium
AATGTAATACTTGAGGGGTTCCCCTCCCGAGGTATGCCATGTTTCTGCGCGAATTGACCGTGAAGCGGGGTGACGCCACCTACACCTACCTGAAGGTGGTGGAGAGTGCCCGCGCGCAGGGACGGATTGTCCAGCGCACGCTGGTGAACCTGGGCAATGTGGCCCAGTGGCCGCCGGATCGGCTGCGCGCGCTGGTGCATGAACTGCAGCGCTTTCTCGGCGAGGACGGCCCGCTGCCCTCGGAGGCGCTGACCGGGGTGCAGTTGCGCGACTGTCGACAGCTCGGGCCCTACCTGGCAGTATCCCAGGTGTGGGAGGCGCTCGACCTGGACGGGCTGCTGACCCGGCTGTGGCAGGATCGGCGGTTGGACCCCCGCGCGGTGGCCTGCGTCAAAGCGATGGTGCTGGCGCGGCTGGTGGAGCCGTGCAGCAAGCTTGCCGTATGGGAACTGGTCCGCCGCGACGTGTGGATTCCCGGCGTGGAGGGGACGCGTCTGCCCTTGCACGCCTACTACCGGACGCTGGACGCGCTCTACGAGACGAAGCCGGCGATCGAGCAGGGGGTGCACCGGCGGCTGACGCATCTGTTCAACCGCGACGTGTCGCTGGTCTTCTACGACTTGACGTCGTGTTATTTCGAGGGCACGGCGTGCGGCAAGGCGCGGCAGGGGTATTCGCGCGAGCATCGGCCCGACCTGTTGCAGATCGAGCTGGGCTTGCTGGTGGATGCCGACGGGCTGCCCATCGGGCACGAGGTCTTCGACGGCAACGTCAAGGATGTCGCCACCGTGCTGGGCGCGCTCGACCGGCTGCAGCGGGAGTTCGGCGTTCGCCGCTGCGTGTTTGTCGGCGACGATGGGATGGCCTCGGCGAAGAACCTGGCCACGCTCGCCGCGCGCGGGTACGAGTATATCACCTCGGTCGCGCTGGGCAGATCGACGCTGGGCCGGCGCCTGCTGCGCGAGGCGCCCGCGCCGTGGACGTGGCCGGCGCAGACGCCGACCTTGCGTCTGCGGTGGGTGGGCACGGTGGATGGGGCCCGCTATATCGGGAGCTATAACCCGGCGCGGGCCGCCCATACGCGAGCAAGCCGGCGGCGTCACCTGCGCGCCTGTCTGGAGGGGTTGCGCGCCTTGCAGGCCGGGCCGAAACCGCGCGGCAAAAAGAAGACGCCGGCCGAGGTGCTGACGGCCGCCGACCGCCTGCGGCGCAAGCACGGGTGTCAGGGGCTGCTCAGGGTGGCGCTGGCCGACGAGCGGCTGACCTGGGCGGTGGATGGCGCCGCGCTGCGCGCCGCCCACCGGCTGGACGGCGTGCTGCTGCTGCAGACGAATGCGGCCACGCTCTCGGATGGCGAGGTGGCGCAGGGGTATCGCAGCCTGTGGCGGGTGGAGGATGCCTTCCGGCACCTCAAAGATGGCCTGCGGCTGCGCCCCATCCGGCATTGGAACGATGCGCACGTGCTCGGCCATGTCTTCGTCTGCGTCCTGGCCTACCTGCTGGAGCGGGTGCTGGAGCAGACGCTGGTGCGGGCCGGCGTTGCGATGCCCGCCCGCGCCGCGCTGGCCGAGTTGCGTTCGTTGACGGTCGCTGTGCTGGAGTGCGACGGCGTCACCCTCCGGCGCCGGAGCGAGTTGACCCCCGCCCAGCGCCGAATACTCGCCGCGCTGGGCTTGCCAGAGGTGCCATCGATCTGGTAATCGTTTGACCATGATCCGCACATGGAGGCACGGAGGCGCTTGACAGCGCGTCACCGAGCCCTGTAGTGTAAAACGTATCAGCGTTTACGCTCAAACACGGACGCAAGTGTCAAATTCGGGTGAGCAGTGAGCGGTCAGCAGTGAGCAGTAGGGGCGCGGCATGCCGCGCCCAGGTGCCTCCGCCCTCTGCCCACCTCATCTGCTCCGGCGTTCTTCGTTCTTCATTCTTCATTCTTCATTTGCCACCGCCCTC
>JAPLGR010000698.1 GCA_026390045.1 Chloroflexota bacterium
GACAAGGACCTTCGCCCCGGAGCGCGCGTTCTCCTCCGCGATGGGGAGATCCAATTGCGGGTAGTCCGTATTGAGGGCGACCGCGTGATGGCAGAGGTCACGGCCGGGGGCGATCTGGGACCGGAGGCGGGAGTCCATTTCCCGGGGCTGTGCCTGTCGTCTGAAGCTCTGACGGAGAAGGATCTGACGGACCTAGCCTGGGGTCTCAAGCATGGCATAGACGCCGTCGCACTGTCCTTTGTCCGCCGCCCCGGGGATGTGCGGGCCATACGCGAGGCGATGGTGCAGCATGTGCCTGGCCCGCTCCAGCCGTGGGTGATCGCCAAGATCGAGCGCGCCGAGGCCATCGAGGAGCTGCCCGGCATCCTGGCCGAGGCTGACGGCGTGATCGTGGCGCGAGGTGACCTCGATCTGGACGTCTCTTCCGAGCGCGTCCCCTCGCTGCAGAAGCGGATCATTCGGGAGGCGAACGCGGCCGGGAAGATCGTGATCACGGCCACGCAGATGCTCGAGTCCATGATCCACAGCCCGCGGCCGACGAGGGCCGAGGTCTCCGACGTGGCCAATGCCGTGTTCGACGGCAGTGATGCCCTGATGCTCTCTGGCGAGACGGCCGTGGGTGACTATCCGGTGGAAGCCGTCGAGGTGATGCATCGAATCATCGTCGATGCCGAAAGCAACTTCGCGCTTGAGCGACCAGGGGAAACCGCGGTGCAGGACGATGCCGAGGCAACCGCTCGGGCGGCGCGCGCCCTGGCCACCGATCGGGATGTGGCCGCCATCGCCGTCTTCACGCGGAGCGGCCGGACGGCGCAGTTGATGGCCAAGACCCGGCCGCCAGTGCCGATCCTGGCATTCACGCCAGAAGAGAGCACCCTCAACCGGCTGAATCTGTGCTGGGGCGTTGAGCCGCACCGGGTGCCTCTGGCAGTGTCAGTCGAAGCGATGCTCGATGACGTCGAGCGTGTCATACGCGGCAAGGGCCGGATGCCTGCTGGCCAGCAGATCGTCCTGGTCGCCAGCCATCCGCTGGGGGCCATGGGGCCCGCCAACTTCACTCTGCTGCACACACTCCGACCGTAGCCCTGGAGATCCCCCACTCCAACAGATGCGCGTTCGCTGTGTCGAGCGGCGGCACCGGCTGCTTGCTTCCCCTATCAGGTAGGGCCACAATCCCTGCGATGAGTCCTGGCGCCGAAGGCAGAGGATTGCGCCGATGAAGATAACCATCGAGAGCGAGATCTATATCGCGCGTGCACCCGAAGCCGTGGTTGAGGTAGTCCTGGACCCGGCCAAAGCAGTCCTGTGGACCTCCGACCTGGAGAGCTTCGAGGTGACCTCACACAAGCCGGGGGAAGTCGGATCGACGGCGCGTCTACACTACAGGCAGAACGGCCGGCCGTACGTCATGGAGGACGTCCTGCTCAGCGCGGAACCCAATCGGCGCTACGTGTCGCGCGTGTCGGGAGACGCGCTGACGGCACAAGTCACGACCTTGCTCGATCCATCCGGCGATGGGACGCACGTTTCCGTCCGCTGGGCAGGCGAGGGCAAGCTTCCACTGCTCCGACTGATGCTTCCGTTCATGCGGGGCGCGATCAAGCGTCAGGCACATGCAGACCTGGTCAAGCTGAAGGACCTGGTGGAAGGCCGGACGCCAACGCGTTGAGGTTCCCCTGAGGGGGTCTTCCCTGGCATCTCGATGTCCGGAACAACGGGGTTGTCGCCCGGCACTTGCCGGGCGACTTGCGTGAAGAGGCCTAGGCTTCCGAAAGGAAGCACTCCCACTGAGCAACGTCGTGGAAGCGCTTCGTCACTGCGTTCGAGCGCGTCTGGGTTCCCGCCTGCCAGAGCCGCATCTTGACTGCATCGCTGTCGAGGAGTGTCCCGATCTTGCCCGCCTTGCCTGAAAGCAGTGCGTCCTGAAGCAACCGGAACTGCTCATTCACAAATGGGTCGCTGATCCACATGCCGCGCAGGTCGACCGCCGCCGCCCAGCCGGGCTTGAGCTTCACCGCCTCTTTCCCCACCGACTCGATCAACTGCCGGAACTCCGCAGGCTTCAGTGCCTGGTCGATGATCACATCCATACGCTGTCGGTCGGGGATGGCATTCGCGGCAAACATCGCTCTGTCAACTCCTGAGGCGGTCCCGGAATCCGCGCCCGATTCTATCGCCGATTCGCGACCGGCGCGTGCCCGGACGACGGATCTACAGAGCTGTGGAGGACAGCCAAGTCCACCCAGGGCATCAGCAACCGCTTCCCGTCCCACCGCGGGCCCTCGTCAGGAGGGGGTAGCTACCGGGAGATGACGGTCGCCGCGCGAAGCTGGAAGGCTACTGCGCTGCCGTGCGCCATGTGTTATGCGGCTGAAGCCAGATTGCGGCAGTAGTGTTCGATCGCTGCCGTCAGGAAGTCCGGGAGGTCCGGATGCATCCTAGTGAAGGTCGCCCGGAACTGAGGATGCTGGCTGTACGCCTGACCAAGGCCGTGCAAAACTTCCGGCGTTGGCTCGTAGAAGTAGCGCAGGTTCTGATGCCATCGGGCGATCGCTTGTTGAACAGGCGCGCTTGCCGGATCGTCGTCCAGGTGGGCTACCAGATCCCGGTAGACCGCCCCGCCCTCGGCCAGGATCGCCCCTTGCTTCTCCTTCAAGTAGCCATCCCATCGACGGCGGGATTCCTTGACGTGCTTCTCCCCCCAAAGGCGCGAAGCCTCTTCTTCGTAGCGCCTTTGTGTTTCCTCATCGAAACCCACGAACATCTCGCCCGCGCTCATCTCGCGCTCTCCTCTCATGTGTTCGATCGTCCGGTCAATGGTCTCAATCAGCCCGTTCAGACGCTCCACGCGTGCCTGCAGCGCGCTCCGATGCGATTGCAGGGCAAGCTGGGCATCGAAGCGAGGCGTGTCAAGGATCGTCCGGATTTCACTCAGGCTGACGTCTAGCTCGCGGTAGAAGAGGATCTGCTGCAGGCGGAGCGCAGTATCCTCGCCATAGTAGCGATACCCGTTCTCCCCCACTGAAGATGGCTTGAGCAGGCCGATCTCGTCGTAGTAGTGGAGCGTCCGGGGCGAGACCCCTGCCAGGTCAGCCAGCTGCTTGACGGTGTGTCGCATGACCAATGCCTCAGCCTGATCGCATCATAGACTATCACGCGGCGTCAGAGTCAAGGGGGGAATCTCGAGGGGACCACAGGACATTCGGCTTGCTGGCTACGCCGAGTCCGGCTACGTCACGACCAGCCGAACCAGGGATTGACGGCGTTGCCCGCGGCGGCAACAAGCTTCTCGCGCGGGACTCAGCCGAACATACCAGACGGTCGTTCCTGAGTCTCCTCAGGGGCACCGGGCGGGATCAGCAGGGGGTCTGCCGCCTGAGCCGGCGCTTCGGGCGCGTGCGTTGCACCTGCTGTCGGCTTGCGACGCCCGATGAGAGACAGCAGTGTGAGCACCAGACCGATGAACGTGACGAGCGCGGCTTGCCAGGCCTGAGGTCGCAGGACCGCTGCACCAATCGCCTCCCCAAGTGCCTGAGCCAGCTCCGTGAGCGCGGGCAATCCACTCAGTCCCGCCGTCAGTCGTGAGACGAGCAGGTGAAGGAGACGTCCACCCAGCAGCACGGGCAGGAACGCAAGCAGACCACCAAGCAGGAGCGGAATGCCCCACCAGCGCGTCAAACCCTTCCACGAACGCACAGCCAACATGGTGATCACGCCCAACAGCGCCAGGGAGACGATGATCCCCCAGCGCGCGACGAACCTGAGCATCCTGACCTGCTCCTTGGTCTGCATCAGCTTGTCGCTGTCTTCGAAGCCCTGGTCGACGATGGTCAATCGAG
>JAPLGR010000367.1 GCA_026390045.1 Chloroflexota bacterium
AACTTACGCGCCAGCTGGAGCGCTTCGTCGTGGTCAGCACCCTGCCCCAAGAGGAACCAGATCTCCTTCGCCTGACCGGGTTCGAGCTCGACGTGCAGCTGAATGGCGGCGCACGGATCCAGCCCGGCGTGCACTGCGCCAGCAAGACCCACCCGGGTCAGCGCCGCCGGGCAGTGCGGGTTGCCCATGCGACCGAGAAACTCGGTCCGATCGGCGGTCACGCCGTGTGGCGGCTGGCTGGCGGCCAGCAAGGCATATCGCCCGGCGAACTCGGCGCTGTACGGGTTGTGTGCCAGAAGCGCGCGGACGTCCGGTTCATACTCGGAGACGATGTATGGGGCGGTCGCTTCGGGGTTCACGCCCAGCACCCACGGCGCGTAGTAGGTGGCCGTCAGGCGGCGCGAGCGCTGCCATTGGTTCTCCAGCCGCAGCGCGATCACCTTGACCGGCGCGTCCGCGGCGGCGAACAGCCGCAGCGCCTGGAACAGGCCGTGGGACTGATGCTCGAAGACGGTGTAGCCGGCACCGTGGCGGACGAGGTAGGGCGCGGCGGCCGGCGCGGGCTGCGGCGGGTTCTCGGACGAGTTCTCGGCCCAGGTCGAACCGGCGCCGGACTCCGAGACGATGAAGCCCAGCCGGGGATTGGAGATGACGTTGATCCACGGCCGGGGCGTCCGCGCTTCGGGCATGAGGTAGATCTGGTACTCGCGCCCATCGGGGCTGAAGCCGCCCAGTCCGTTGTCATGCTCGAGGCCGGCGGGCCGAGGCAGGTCAGACGTCGGCTCGGGATCGACCGGCGCGCCCAGAGTCGGCTCGAAGGCCGGCAGCCGAACAGGCTCGGCCACAGGCTCGTGCAGCTGCGCCGCCATGTCGCCACGGCTCCCATCCAGGACGGCTCGGGCGGCCGTCTCGAGCAGGATGCGGTCCTCGGGCGCCATCTGATCAGCGCTCAGGAGGAAGATCCCGCCGCGCTGGTTGACGTCGCTGCCCATGCGCACCATCAGGCGGTAGATCTCGCCCTGCAGCTCCTGGCCGTATCCGGTCTCCTTGTCGATCCGCACGACGACGTCGACCTTGATCCCGCGCCGACGCCAGTAGGCGTGGGCGCGCAGGACGTCGCGCACGAGGGCGGTTTCCTCCTCGCTCTTCAGCCGCACGAGGAGGATCGGATAGTCGCCCGAGATGCCGAAGCCCCACAGGCCGTGTTGCCCCTTGCGGTTGGCGGCCAGCGTCTCGGGCGGGGAACGCAGCTCGGCGCTCGGGTAGAGCAAGACGGACAGCAGCCTATCGAGGCACTCGAGGTCCTGGGTGGACAGCTCTTGCTCACGCAGCTCGCGCTCGACGAAGGCGCGGGCGCGGCCGAAGGCTCGGTCGATGACCTGCCGGGTCTGGTAGCGGCGGGCCAGCGCCAGCACCTCGGACCGATCGCGCCCGGCGAGCGTCAGGAAATCGAGGCGGCCCGTCGTGCCCGGCGCCAGCTCGAGATCGACGCCGAGCGACAGGATCGGGTCGAGCGTCGCCCCGGTCGTGCCGGGCGTGCCTGCCTCCGCGTTCAAGAGGGACTGCGGCGCGCGCGGCGTCCCGCCCCGCCCCAGGAACAGGACACGATCGGATGCATAGCGGACAGCAGAGTGCTCCGCCGGGTTCGCGACCAGCATGTGGATCAGGAAGACTGGCTCCTCGTTCGCGGCGCGCGGTCGGCGATGGAAGATGAGGGCATTCAGATCGGGCTCGTACTCGCTCTCGATGAACAGCTTGTTGAACGCCGGATGACGCTGGTCTGTCTCCTGAGGCGCGAGGACGACTTCGCCGTAGGACGTCACGCGCAACCGTCGGACTTTGTCGCCGTGATTGGTCAGCACCAGCTGGCGGATCTCGACGTCGTCCTCGGCCGCCACCGCGACCTCGAGCTTGAGCCCCAGGTCGTCTTCCTCGCGGTGGAACTCGGCCTTGTACGGATAGAAGTAGGCCTGCGGGTCGCCCGCAGGCGAGGCAAGCGGCTGGAACGTGGCTGACATCAGCGACCCGCGGTCGCGGTCCTGCAGGTACAACCAGGTTCCGCCGTCCTCGAGCGTCGTGTCGGCCCGCCAGCGAGTGAGCGCGAGATCCTTCCACTGCGAGTAGCCAGCGCCGGCGCTGGTAATCATCACGCCGTAGCTGCCGTTGGAAAGGAAGTGCACGCGGGGCGTAGGCGGCTGGACTGGTTCGCGCCAGGGTGTCAGGCTGACCTGTGTGCGCAGGAGGCGTTCGCCCGTCACCAGCGGCGGCGGCAGCTCGGCGACCGGCGCGCCGATCGGCAGTTGCTCCTGCAGTAGCAGCTCGACCGTCTGCAGGCGCGGGTCGGCGTGGAAGCGGCGGACCATCACCTCATCGTGCAGCACGTTCACCAGGGCGACCATCGACATGCCGTGGTGATGGGCCATGTATGATCGCACCCGGCCCACCGACTGCCCGACGGGCAGGTGTGACGGCGTGAGGTCGAGCGCCTCATACAGCCCGTACAACCCGACCATCCCCAGCGCCTGGAAGCGCTGGTAGTTGTCGAGGACCGCCTCGGCCGCCAGAGGCAGCGCCATGAGCGAGGCGTACGGCGCCACGACCAGATCGTCGGCCAGCCCACGCCTCAGGCCCAAGCCGGGGACGCCGAAGGCGCGGTACTGGTAGTTGAGCGCCGCGTCAAAGGCGTAGTAGCCGGATTCGGAGATGCCCCACGGCGCATCGCGGCCGCCGGCGTACTCCATCTGCCGCATCACCGCGGTGCGGCAGGATTGGTCGAGCAGCGTACCTGTGTAGGAGCGCGTCAGGAGCAGCGGCATCAGGTATTCGAACATCGTGCCGCTCCACGACAGCAGCGCCAGCGAGCCGTTGAGGCGCGTCAGCGGGCGGCCGAGGTGCAGCCAGTGCGACAGCGGCACATCGCGCTTGGCGATGGCCACCAGGCTGGCCAGGCGCGCCTCCGACGCCAGCAGGTCGTAGTGGCTGTCAACCAGCTTGCCGGCGTCCAGGTTGAAGCCGATGTGGAACACCTGCCGGCGCTGGTCGAAGAGGAAGGAGAAGTCCATCGCCTGGACCAGCGCCTCGCAGCGCTCGCTCGTGCGGCGGTAGCCGATCAGCAGGCTGCCGGCTGTCAGGCGGGCCGACTGCAGCGCGCCGGCCAGCTGCGCGCACCAGACCAGCGCCTCCAGATCCTGGTGATCGCTTCCGGCGGTGAGCGGCGGGACGCGCGTCCGATCGGCCAGCAGTGCCTGCAGGACCTCCAGCTTGCCTTCGCCAAAGCGTGTCACTTCGGCGATCTCGCCCAGGCGCGGCGTTACGGGCAGGACTTCGACGAGCGCGCGCCAGGCCTGCGCCAGGCGCGGCTCCATCGGGTCGGCCGAGAACACCGCCGGCGGCTTCTCAAGCAGCGCGGCCCATGGGACAAGCAGATCAACCTCGCGGCGCATGCTCATCACGTGATGCCGCACGCGTTCCGAGGCCTGGCGCACCTCGTCCAGCATCTCGGCCGACAGCGCGCCCGGTCGGGTCTCGACCATCTGCATCATCAGCCGATCGATCTCAGGCAGCAACTCCGCCGAGAGGCTTTCGAGGAGACTCAACCACCGCTGAGGCTCGTGCTCGACGGCCAGCACCTGGCGCCGGATCTCGGCCAGCGCAGCCTGCAGCGGCGAGGGTCTGGGCCCCTCCTCTGCGTCCTGCAGCACCTCCCCCAGGAGCGCCAGCGTATCCAGGAGGCCCTGCCAGCGCGGCCACCGGAAGACCGCGACCTCAGGCATCCCGAGGCAGCCTCGCGACAGGGCGATCAGGCAGCCTGCCAGGTTGCCGCTGTCGACGGTCGAGACGTAGCGCGGCGGCAGCGGCGCCAGCGTGCGCGTGTCATACCAGTTCAGGAAGTGGCCGCGATGGCGCTCGAGGCTCTCCAGCGTGTCGAACGCCGAGTTCAGCCTCAACACTTGGCCGAGCAGCCCGACATACCCCAGGTCGTACGCCGCCAGCCCGGAGAGCAGCATGAAGCCGATGTTGGTTGGCGAGGTGTGGTGCGCCGCCAGGGCACGCGGCGCTTCCTGGAA
>JAPLGR010000567.1 GCA_026390045.1 Chloroflexota bacterium
CCGGCGACTCGCAAGGCGCTGAAGCGAGCCGGGCTGACGGTCGAGGACCTGGATCTGATCGAACTGAACGAGGCTTTTGCCGTCCAGGCCCTGGCCTGCATCAAGGAATTGGGCCTGGATGTCTCGAAGGTCAACGTCAACGGGGGAGCCGTGGCCCTGGGGCATCCGCTCGGGTGCACTGGTGCCCGTCTGCTGGTCACGCTCCTGCACGAAATGCGAAGACGAGCGGAGGCCGGCGAGAAGATGCGCTATGGCCTGGTGACGATGTGCATCGGGGTGGGGCAGGGGTGCGCGACCCTCGTCGAGCGTCAAGCATAGGAGAGCGAAGTCATGGAACTCGAAGGCAAGGTTGCGATTGTCACCGGCGGCACGCGGGGCATCGGCAAGGCGATTGCCCTGGACCTGGCCGCCAACGGAGCCGACGTCGCGCTCAACTTTCGCAAGAGCGCCGACCTGGCCGAGGAACTCGCCAAGACCATCCGAAGCATGGGAAGGCGGGCGCTCATCGTCCAGGCCGATGTATCGAGCTTCAATGATGCCCAGGCGATGGCGCAGAAGGTCGTAGATGAACTCGGCCGGATTGACATCTTGGTCAACAACGCCGGCATGAACTGGGACGGCGTGGTGTGGAAGATGACGGAAGAGATGTGGGATCGAGTCATCGGCGTGGACTTGAAGGGCACCTTCGCCTACACGCGGGCCGTCACCCCCTTCCTTCGCGAACAGGGATCGGGCAAGATCGTCAACATCACTTCGATCAACGGCCTGCGCGGGAAGTTTGGCCAATCCAACTACTCGGCCGCCAAAGCGGGGGTGATCGGATTCACGAAGGCCTGTGCCCGTGAGCTGGGCCGGAACAACATCAATGTCAACGCTGTCGCGCCGGGCCTGATCGAGACGGATCTGGTGAAGGAAGCGCCAGAGAAGGTCCGCGAGATGGCTCTGGCAGAGATCGTCCTGGAGAGGCTCGGGAAGCCCGAGGAGGTGGCCTACGTTGTCACCTTCCTGTGCACCGAGAAGGCTCGGCATATCAGCGGACAGGTCATCCAGGTGGACGGCGGCCAGTACTTGTGACGAGCAGCGTGTGACGCGGGGCCTCGGACGACCGAAGGGAGTTGCCCATGGAGTACAAGCACATCCTGTTCGAACGGCGTGATCGCGTGGCGAGGATCACGCTGAACCGACCCCCGGTGAACGTGCTCAACATCGAGATGATGCAGGAGATCAACCACGCGCTGGAAAGCCTGACGGATGATCGCGCCGTCAAGGTGCTGGTCTTCGAGGCGGCTGAGAACAGCAAGCTGTTCTCGGCCGGCGTGGATGTTGCCGAACACACGGCCGAGCGGGTGAAGGAGATGATCGAGACCTTCCACCGCATGTTCCGGCTGCTCGACCAGCTGGAAATCCCGACCGTGGCCGTGGTGGGCGGCGCAGCGCTGGGCGGCGGATGCGAGTTAGCGCTCTTCTGCGATCTGGTCATCGCTTCCGAGAAGGCCAGCTTCGGCCAGCCGGAGATCCAGGTTGGCGTGTTCCCGCCGATCGCGGCGGTGGTGCTGCCGGCGATGAGTGGTCCGAAGAAGGCCTTTGAGGCGGTGCTGATCGGCGATCGAATCAAGGCCGCCGAGGCCCAGCGCCTGGGTTGGGTGAACAGCGTCGTACCCCCTGAGGAGCTTCGCACGACGGCTGATGCGCTGGTGGGCAAGCTGGCGAACCTCAGCGGCGCTGTCCTCCGTCTCGCGAAGCGAGCTGTTCGAGAGGGGATGGCTCATACGGGGCACTTCGCCGACGCGCTGGCAGCAGTCGAGGCGCTCTATCTGGGCCCTCTCATGGCCACTGAGGACGTGCACGAGGGATTGGCGGCCTTCACCGAGAAGCGGGCTCCTGTTTGGAAGGACAGGTAGGGCCGACGTGGGACTGTCACTACCATGATGGCAACTCCATGGCCCGGAGCAGCGTGGAGAAGCTATAGGCCTGTGGGCCTTGAGGCGGATCGGGTCTGGGTGCGGTGGATCATCGCCAGCGAGGTGGAGAGAGCTATGAGGGGATCAAGATGAGGTATGGAGAGACAGGGTTCAATCTAGAGATCGACCTGTCAAGGGGAAGCATCGAGCGGGTGGAAACGGACCCCAGGATGACCGAACTTCATCTTGGGGGTCTAGGCACGAACGCCAAAATCCTGTGGGACAGGGTCCCGCCCGAAACGGAACCGTTCTCTCCCGACAATCTTCTCATCTTTGCCGCCGGTCTGCTGTGCGGCACACCCGCCATCGGTGCCAATCGCACCATTGTCTCGAGCTTCTCTCCCCAGACCCTGTTCATGGCCTATTCCATGATGGGGGGATTCTGGGCGCCGGAACTGAAGTATGCCGGCTACGACAAAGTGATCCTGCGCGGCAAGTCTCCCGATCTGGTCTATCTGTGGATCAACAATGACAGAGTCGAGATACGCGACGCCGCTCATCTGCGCGGCAAGGGCGCCGGTGAGACGGCGGAACTGATCCGGCAGGAGTTGAATGAGCCGAGGGCCCAAGTGGCGGCCATCGGCCTGGCCGGTGAGAACCGTGTCTACATGGCTTCCATCGAGCAGGGCAGGTCCAGCGCCAGCCGGTTGGGCATCGGCGCCGTGATGGGAGACAAGGGGGTCAAGGCGATCGCGGTTCGCGGGACGAAGGACATCAACATCGCCCGGCCGCTTGAATTCATAGGTCTCTGCAACGACGTGCTGAAGTACATCGGTATCCGGGATGAGAATCCGGTCCCGGGGGTGATGCCCATCTTGGCTGGGCTTGGGTCGCCGCAGGAGATGAAGCTGGTGGATGAGGAATGGCACACCACCAACTTCATGTGGGGGAATGCGCGCACGCGCAGGAAGGACTTCTGGACCCGGGAAATCGAGGAGAAGTGGCGGGGGGCGCAAGAGAGCGCGCGAAAGCGGCTCATCAGTTGCTACAACTGCCCGATGAAATGCGGCGCAATCATCTCCGTCCCGGGAATCTCGACCTACATGATGAAGTGCTTCTCGAAGTTGACCTATGCCATGGCGGCCTATTCGGACTTGGATTTCGGTTTCAGGATCGCGCAAAGGGCCACCGAGTACGGCGTGGACGCATTCTCAACGCCGCAGGTGATGGCCTTCGCCCTTGAGCTTCTGGAGGCCGGCATTCTGACCGAGCAGGACTTCGCCGGAATGCCGTCTGAT
>JAPLGR010000308.1 GCA_026390045.1 Chloroflexota bacterium
CATGAAGAATCGTGTGGCGCTCAGCCCGGACGAATCGGAGTCGCCGTTCCGGCTGGACTCGGAAGTCCGCCTGCTGCGAGATGTTGACTGCGTTGTGGCTTCAACGCAGGCGGAGCTGGCGCAGTTCCAGTGGCTCTACCATGCCGACGTCCGGCGCGTGGTGGTCATCCCGCCCGGTGTGGATACCAGCCGTTTCTATCCGATCTCCCCTGACGAAGCGAAAGAGTTCATCGGCGTGCCGTGCGACAAGAACATGCTGTTGTTCGTTGGCCGGATCGAGCGCTGCCAGCCCAGATAGCCAGTAGTGACTGTGGAGCAGGTCATAGCGGAGGCCCTTGGCCTGGGCGAAATCCTCCACGCCGGCCACGAACTCGGCCAGGTGGTCTGCAAGCCGATCCTTGGGCAGCGGCGTCTCCGGGCCCGCGCGCACGTGCACGATTCGGTTCCCATATCCAAGATCGTGCAGCACATGTGGGACATGATCATCTTGCGAACGCGTGAACACGTCGACCCCGACGCCGCGGCGCCCGAGCTCGCGCGCCAGGTCGCGGACGTACACGTTCATTCCGCCGGTGTCCTTGCCGCCAAGCGTCGCCAAGGGACACGTGTGATAGGAGATCATCGCCACGCGCATACGGTGATTATCTAACGAGACCCATCGATTGCCAAGGTACCAGGCGCATGTGGCTGTTCAGCCATCGCGGCGGCTGGTATAATGCCGGCCGTTGCCACCATAGCTCAGCTGGCAGAGCGGGCGTTTCGTAAACGTCAGGTCGTGGGTTCGAATCCCACTGGTGGCTCCTCCACCCTCGCCTGTCTCTCGGAACTCCCTTCGCGCGAGGCCAAGATCGTGAGACTGAAGAGCGGCGTCACCGAGCTCCCCGCTTTCTATGTCCGCGCGTCCGCCGATTCCACGGTCGTGGCTGGAACAACGCTCGTCCGCCTCGTCGCGAATCAACACTAGGAGACGCCGATGCCTTCGGACCAGCCCCTGCCCGCCGCGGCCCAACGTGTCCAGGAAGCCTTGAGCGCCCTCGGCCGTTCGTACATCGTCCGCCAGCTCGACCAATCGACCCGGACCGCGTCCGAAGCCGCGCAGGCCGTTGGCTGCCAGGTCGCCCAGATCGCCAAGTCGCTCGTCTTCCGCGGCAAGACCAGCGGCCGTCCCGTGCTGGTGATCGCCTGCGGCGCCAACCGTGTAAGCGAAACGCGCCTGGCCGATCTGCTTGGAGAACCGGTTGTCATGGCCGATCCCGATTTCGTCCGTCAGCACACCGGCTTCTCCATCGGAGGCGTGCCGCCCATCGGCCTTGCCTCTCCGCTGCCGATCTTCATCGACGCGGACCTGCTGAAGTTCGACGTGATCTGGGCCGCGGCCGGGACGCCTCACGCCGTCTTTCCCATGCCTCCCGGCGATCTTGCCGCGCTCACCGGCGGCCAGGTCGTTGCCCTCAAGTCCGGCTGAGGCCCCTCTCGCGCTCCAAGCCAACGCGTGCGGCTCGCGTATAATGGGCGCATGCCCGATCGCCCTGCTCATGTCATCATCGGCATCGCCGGAGGCACTGGTTCGGGGAAGACGACCGTTGCCAACGTGATCCTGGAGCGTGCCGGCGCGGCCCACATCGCCTTTCTTCCCCACGATGCGTACTACAAAGACCTGAAGGACCTCCCGCCCTTCCAGCGCCAGACACTCAACTTCGACCACCCAGACTCGCTCGAGACCTCGCTACTGGTGGAGCACCTGCGACGCCTGCGCGCGGGCGAACCGGTGGAGATTCCTGTCTACGACTTCACCACGCACTCGCGCACGAGCCGGACGACGCGCGTGGAACCCCAGCCGATCATCCTGGTGGAAGGCATCCTGATCTTCGCTGAACCTGAGCTGCGCGAGCTCTTTGACGTGCGCATCTTCGTCGATACTGCGCCGGACGTGCGTTTCATCCGCCGCCTCCAACGCGACGTCAAGGAGCGCGGGCGCACGGTCGAGTCGGTCATCCAGCAATACGAGAATTCGGTCCGACCGATGCACCTCGAGTTCGTCGAGCCGTCCAAGCGCTACGCAGACGTGATCATCCCCGAGGGAGGCCTCAACCTGGTCGCCATGGACATGGTGGTGGCCAGGATTGAGACGCTGCTCCGCCAACCCTGACCTAAGGAGAACCGCATGCCCGCCAAGAAGTACTCCGCGCCGCCCGCCATGGCCCTCAAGCCGGACAAGCACTACCAGGCCCGCATCGAGACCGACAAGGGCGATATCCTAGTTGACCTGCACGCCGATCTCGTGCCGGCCACGGTCAACAACTTCGTCTTCCTGGCGCGCGAGGGATTCTACGACGGCGTGATCTTCCATCGCGTGATCGCCAACTTCATGGCTCAGTCAGGCGATCCGACCGGCACGGGCACAGGCGGGCCCGGCTATCAGTTCAAGGATGAGTTTGACCAGACGCTGCGTCACTCCGGACTAGGCGTCCTGTCCATGGCCAATGCCGGGCCGAACACCAACGGCTCGCAGTTCTTCATCACGCACGTCGCCACCCCCTGGCTGGACGGCAAGCACTCCGTCTTTGGGCAGGTCGTGGATGGCATGAAGGTCCTGATGTCGATCCCCGTGCGTGATCCGAGCAACCGAAACGCGCCGGCGGTCGCCATCCGGCGGATCGAGATCCTCGAGAAGTGACCGAAGCCAAGCCGGGCTCGCGGCGGCTGACGATCCTGCGGCTGCTCGCCCTGCTGGCAGTCATCGGCATCACCATCTTCATCTTCTCCATCCGGGACCGGGCGGATCAGCTCGCCGCGTACGGCTACCCAGGGATCTTCATCCTGTCGCTCCTGGCAAACGCGACCATCATCCTGCCCGCCCCCGGGTGGGCGGTCACGTTTGCGATGGGCGCCGTGTTTCATCCGTTGGGGGTAGCCTTCGCCGCTGGGACCGGCGCGACGCTGGGCGAACTCACCGGCTACATGGCTGGCTTCAGCGGACAGGCGGTGATTGAAAACGCTCAGGTCTACAAGCGGCTACTAGATTGGACGCGCCGCTTCGGCGGGTTGACGATCATTGCGCTGGCCGCCATCCCCAGCCCTTTCTTCGACCTGGCGGGCATCGCAGCCGGCGCGTTGCGTATGCCCATTGGCCTGTTCCTGCTCTACACGTGGATCGGCAAGCTCATCAAGATGGCTTTGTTCGCCTACGGAGGCGCAGCCTCGATCGATTGGCTCGATGCGGTGATGCGCTAGCAGGCCCCGCCCTCAGCCCAGGGTGCGCTCACCGTCGATCAGCAGGAAGTAGGCGCGCGGGACGCGCTCGCCTCGCAGCCACAGGTAGTCGGTCAACCAGTAGCCCTGCGCAAAGGCCTGTGACAGGACGTGCTGAAGGTGCGCGCGCCACTCCAGGGACAATCCAGGATCCCGCGCCTGCAGCGCATGCACGTCGTGCGGCACCTCCACGAGCGCCGTCGCACTATCGGGTGGGGACTCGCCACCCGTCGGGCGCAGTAGTCCATCGTCGTCCAAACGGCCGGCGTTGAGCTTTGGCGCCCCAGCCTCCAGAGCATGCGCAAGATCCAACTCCGGACGTCCGCCGGTGAGGCGCGACTGGACGCGCGACGAACTCACCCACCATTCGACATCCAGCCGCCCGCCACGTCCCGGTTCCGGCGCTGCCTTCAGACCCCTGCTGACTGCTCCCAGCTTGTGAATCGCCAGCTGGGCGAGGCAGCCCTCCAGCGGATCCTGCTCCCAGGTTGCCAGTCGCAAACCTTGCTTCACCGCGAGCATTCGCTGGAGTCTCATCAATCCTCCACCGATCCCGCGGCCGGAGGCACCCGCCTCAACCGCCAGCCCGGTCACTCGCAACCGATCCCGCTCGACGCGCGGTGGGCTCACTTCGTCGGGAGCGAGGTGGCTTGCCGTCGCTCCTATCAGTCGATCAGCTTCGAAGGCGCCAAGCAGAACGACGCGGGAAGCATGGTCCCCCAACCGCCCAATGGACCCTTCCTCACCGCCAAGGAGGTGCACGGCATGGAGCTGATCTCCTGGTTCGGTCAGCAGGCGATAGGTCACACGTGGATCGGAGCTCACAGGCCTCTCCGCGCGGCGAGCTGTCGCGCCAGGAGTTCCCATTCCCAGTTCTTCCCGCGCAGGTGATCGAGGTGCGCCTCCAGCCTGGCCGGCTGCAGCCCGAACAGCCGCGGCACCGAGTCGATCTCAGCGGTGCGATTCGACGCTAGGTAGTCGAGGAAGTAGGGCGCGATGGGCGGTCGCGGCAGTAAGTAGCCGAGCACGGCGGCGCCGGCGCGCAAGTAGGGCTGACGCGTGGGGAGGATTATGCGCGTCAGGCCGGCGGCCGGCAGGATCATGCTCACGACTTGGCGCAGGCTGTGATACTCGGGCCCGCCGATCTCGAGCGGCATGCCCGACGGCTCATGGTCGTCCAGCGTCCACGTGATGAGCGTGGCAAGGTCCTCCACCCACAGCGGGTGCAGCAGCACATCACCATCACCCGGAAGCAGGAAGACCAACGGAAACGAAGCCCCGAGCATCGCCAGGGGCCTGGTGAAGTGATCCTCCGTCCCAAACAGGATCCCTGGACGTAGGATCGTATGCGGCACTCTCGAGGTGCGAAGGCTCTCCTCAGCCAGAGCCTTCGCGCGCAGAACCGGGAAAGCCGATTCGCGGCTTGCGCCAAGGTGGCTCACGTAAACCAGGTGGCGTACGCCGGCCTGCGCGGCGGCTTCGGCCAACGTGCGCGTCCCCTCGATGTCCGTTCGCTGGAGGGCTGCGGGGTTGCCGGTGCGGTCAGCGCTGGCCAGGTGGACACCGCAGTCGACTCCGACCAGCGCTGCCCGGAGGCCGCGCGCGTCGGTCAGGGACGCGAGGGCCACATCCACCGAGACGCCGGCGGGGAGGCGCGGGCTGCGCTGCGCGGGCTTGAGCAGCGTGCGCACCTGATGGCCGGCCGCGCTGAGGTGCCGCAGCAACGAACGGCCGACGAATCCGGTAGCGCCCGTCACCAGGATCATCGTGCTCTGCTTCGCGCGTCCGATGAATCGGACACGCACTCATGAGAAACGCTCGCGTGCATCGCTTCGCGGAATGAAACGGGCCGGATTGTAGCACACCGACTGCGCGCCCTCGCTCAATGCGGCCATCGAATCCTACTGAGAGGCGGTCGGCCCTCGCAGACAATGGCTCACCGCATGCCGCCTGGATGTCACAAGCCTCGGCGGGGACCGAAACGCATGCGACGATGAGCGCCAGGGCTGACGCGAAGGGGCCGTCCCTGCGGGACGGCCCCTTCTGTTCACGGTTCCGATCTGAATTCGCGCATCAGCCTAGGGATAGACGCAACCGTCCTTCCCCGTCGGAAGTCTCTTCCAGGTTCCTCCAGCGGCCTTGCACGTCTCCCCGGTGTTCAGAGAAGCGGCGCAGACGGGGCCGCGAGGCTCTTCCGTCGGCTTCTCTGGTTCGTAGAGCATGCGCAGGCCGCTGACATCACCCAGCGGTTCGATATCGGCACTCGGGACCCAGCAGCGCTCGCCGGGATTGTCCGGGTTGGTGACCGCAAGCCAACTGCGCGTGATGTCGGTGCCGGCGATCGGCGATGGCTCGCCCGCCACAAAGTAGCCCAGGATGTCCCATTCAAGCCCGGGGCCGTACCGGCAACGCGTCCCGGATCGCCTTGCCGTTCAGCTGGCCCGACATTGGGCAGCTAGGTCCCGTGCGCACGGCGAACGACCACACCTCCGACGCCGGCAGCTCCGCCCCATCCAGGATCGGCGCGACCCTCCAGTAGTACTTCGTGCAGTCGTCGAGGGAATCGGGGATGAAGGTGGTGAAAGCGAGGTTGAACGACGAGTACGGATCCTCGCCGGCGAAATCCGAATCGGTGCCGAGGTAGACGGCGTAGCCGTCCGGGATGCAGCTGCCTCCCCCGGCAGTGTGGTGCAGGTCGGGGTGCAGCGTATCGACGATCGCGCCATCCAGCGGCTCTACCAGCGTCGGCGGGAGCGAGTCGGCAGCGACCTCACACACCGGCCCGGTGAAGAACGAACGCCTCGGGCTGGTGGGGCCAAACGTCGTCCCGATCCCTGCGAATACTTCCCACCAGTACTGCGTCGCCGGCTCCAGCGGTTCCGCCGGCGTCCAGTTGCCCCCAGTCATCGTGACCGGCGACACGCCACCACCCAGGCTTGGCCCACTGAAATCCGGCATGGTCGACAGGTGCACGCCGAATCCTTCAGGGAAGCACGGCATCGGATACCACCACTGGAGCAGGCCCGGGACCAGACCCTCGGTGGGCGCCGTGCCGACATTCGCGTAGTGCGCCGGGGACATCGGCTGCAGCGCAATGAGCTGATCCGCGGTGCATTCCTGCGTGCAGGAGGCGCCGGCGTTCACCGAGAAGGTGTTCGCGGCCGAATAGGCGCCGTCCGTCCCGCCAGCGGTTGCCGCCACCCGCCAGTGGTACACGCCGCAGTTCTCGAACTCGACGGTCGGGACAGCGAGCTTGCTCGGTGTGGCCAGGCTCAGATCGAGGGCATGCGTTGAGAAGTCCTCGCTCGCCGACGCCTGCAGGTGGTAGCCCTCCGGCACGCAGCTGCTGTCCGGGTAGGTCCACTGGAACGAAGGCGCGTCGTAGATGAACATGTAGCCCGTTGGGAAGACCGCCTCCGGCGCGAGGAGCGAGGCGGATTCGCAGGTCGGGCCGGTGTAGAAGGCCCAGGTCGGCGACCATGGCCCCGGTCCGGCCATCACCGTCCCGCGCATGCGCCAGTAGTAGACGGTTGCCGAAAGCAGGCCGACGGGAGGCGACCAGTGTTCCTCGCCCACGTCAAGTGTTGCCCCGGAGTAGCTGTCAAACGTGGGGCTCTGCGAGACCTGGATCTCGAACTCCTCCGGGATGCAGTCGGTCGTGTTGTAGACCCAGTGGAAGGTCAGCCCGGCGATCTCGATGTTCTCGCCGTCGGCAGGCGTGACCATCACCGGGATCTGCAGATCCTCCGGCGCACAGTATGGCATCAGGCCTCCGGAGCCCCCGCCCTTGGTTGTCAATGTTGGCGTTCCTTTGTTGCACGCCCCGATGGCTATGCCCAGCAGGATCAAGGTCAGCGAGAGCCCGATGGTTCGACGCACGTAGTCCTCCTCGGCCTCGGCCGCTATTCGCAGCCCAGGCGCTCCCTGGCGGATTTGTCGGCCAGAACCCGGCTGACGTCTGGCTGGCTGCGCACGTCCCATGGCGTGTCGGCAGGCCAACGGCCAGGCACGCATATGATCCGAATTCAGGCCGCCGCTTGTGACGGGCTGGGGGTTCGGGGGGTTATCGGCAGGCCCGTGATTCGCGCAAGCGCAACAGCTGCAAACCGGAAACGCATTGCACACGCCGAATCAAACGGCCGCCGGGTTGACCGGCGGCCGTGATCACATCTCATCGCCCAGGCCGAACTAGCCCTTGCTGGCTGTCGCGACCGAGTTGAGGAACTCATCCACTATGTCGCGCAGATACGGCTCGGGGACTGACCCTACCTGCTGGTGGACAACCTTGCCGCCGGAGACGAACAGCATCGTCGGGATCCCCTGCACGCCGAACTTGGTCGCCCACTCACTGTTCTCGTCCGTGTTCACCTTGCTGACAATCAGCTTGCCGGCGTATTCCTTGGCGATCTTGTCGAGGATCGGTCCTACCATCTTGCAGGGGCCGCACCATGGCGCCCAGAAGTCCACAATCACGGGCAGCTGCGATTGTAGGACGGCCTTCTCGAACGCGGCATCGGTCACATGGATGGGCTCTTCGATCATCACGCGCACTCCGTTCCATGGATGCTCTGGATGATACCATGGTCAGAGATAGGGGATCCCGGTCAGGCCGGGTCCTCCGTCAGCTCGATGGCATGGGTGATGGCCACCTGCGGCTGCAGGCTCGCGGCGACCGAGCAGTACTTCCCCTCCGCCAGCTCGACCGCCTTGCGGACACTCTCTTCCTTCAGCGCCCGGCCGCGCAGGCGGTAGGTCAAATGGATGCGGGTGAAGCGCCACGGCGCCTCCGGCTCCTGCTCGCCGCACACGGCGATCTCCATGGCGGTGATCGCCTGCCGTTGCTTCGCCAGGATGCGGACCAGGTCCACCACCGAGCAAGAGGCCAACGCCAGCATCAACAAGTCGTTGGGCTTCAGCCCGACGGCGTTCTCGGGATCCTGGCCGGAAATGACGACGGAATGCCCCGCGCCATCGAAGCCAATGAACTTCTCGCTCTCCAACCAGACCAATCGAGACTCTGCCACCGCTGCCTCCGCGCTATCGATCGCCAGATTGGACGGGGTATAATCCTGAAGGTTACGCGATTCCGCCGGAGATTCTGTTGGCGACGCTGTGTCCCGAGTGCGGTGCAGCAACCACGGCACCCGATGAGTCGGGTGCTCTGCATTGTCCCCAGTGCGGCACGATCGTCCCCGTAGTTCAGCTTCCCTGCCCTGCCTGTGGCTCGCTGATCGACGCCGACACCGACGCGTGCCCCAAGTGCGGCGAGCCAGTCTCACTATTTGGCCAGGTGATGGCCCGTCACGCGGATAGCCGCCGGTCGCCGCTGTGGCTTGAACAGGCGCGCGGCCAGGCTCAGGGAGTGCGGCACGAGGAAGAGCTGGCCTCCCAGAAGCGGTTCGATGCGCTGCAGGAGACCGATCGCCGCCGCCTAGAGGCTGAGGCACAAGATGAGCTGGCACAGCAGCGCAAGGATCGCCTCACACTCCGCTGGGGTCTCGCCATTGGGGCCGCGATTGCGTTGCTCTTCCTCGCGCTTGCGCTCCTCTCCATCCTTCGGTGACCATGTCTGACGAGGCGGCCTACAGCGTCCTGCTGCCAGTCTACGAAGGCCCGCTGGACCTGCTGCTGGATCTCATCGAACGCGCCGAGCTCGACATCACGCGCGTCTCCCTGGCCCAGGTTACGGACCAGTACCTCGAGTACTTGCGCCTGATCCCGGCACATGACCTCGCAGATCTGGCCTCGTTCCTGGTGATCGCCGCGCGGCTGCTGCAGATCAAGTCCGAGGCTCTTCTGCCTCGGCCGCCAACGCGTGAGCCCGGCGAAGAGGATCCAGGCGATGCGCTGGCACGGCAGCTGATCGCGTACAAGAAGTACAAGCAGGTTGCCGTCCTGCTGGCCGACCGCGAGTCGGCTGGCCTGCGCACGTACCTGCGGCGGGCGGCGCCCCCCGCAGCCGAGACCAAGCTTGATCCGACGGGCCTGTCTCTCAACGCGCTGCAGCGGGCGATGATCGAGCTGCTGGCCGAAGCGGCACGCGGCCCGCAGCTCAACGAGGTCGTCGCCCCATCCGTGGTCCGCATCCGCGACAAGATACGCATGCTGCTCGGCGCGCTGAGACAAGACGGCCGGACAAGCTTCCGCCGCATGCTATCCGAGGCGCACTCGCGGCTGGAGATCGTAATCTCCTTCCTGGCCGTGCTCGAGCTGGTGAAGCGCCAGCAGGTGGTGGTGCAGCAGGCGGAGCTGTTCGGGGATATTGAGGTGCTGCCCGGGGCGGCGTGGCGCCCCGATCAGGAGCCGGAGTTCGAGCTCGACTTCGAACTGGAGGAGTAGATCGCGGCGGCGAACAGAGCTAGCGTTGCACCGCCGGTGTCGATCAGCACATCCCGCACAGTGGAAGTCCTCCCTTCAACGAACGACTGATGGAACTCGTCGCTCAGGGAGAACAGGACGGCCATCAGGAGCGCCATCACCGCCCGATAGGGGATCGACAGCCGGCCGGGCAGCGCGAAGAAGTACGACAGCCCGAGCAGCGCGTAGCCGATAGCATGCCCCCCCTTCTTCACCAGAAGATCGATAGCGCCGAAATATGGTATCTGGCTGGCCGGCGTGGATGATGCGATGAAGATGAGCCCCATCATCACCACGGCCGGCGCCCAGCGGAAGAGCGATCGAAACGCGAACATGCGGCCATTCTACCATCCACGCCCGGCGAGCCTTCAGCGCCGGGGAATCTGGCACGGCAGCTCGACGCTCGAACGGAAGGCATTCGAGAGATCGGGCAGCAGCGCACCCGCGGGAAACCCTGGAACCAGCTCCTTCCGGCTCACGAACCCATCGGCCAGCCGCGTGACACCGATCCGCGTTCTGGCGTAAGATACCTGCATCGCTAGGTTGGTCCTCACCAAGCCGCATCCCAAA
>JAPLGR010000470.1 GCA_026390045.1 Chloroflexota bacterium
GATGGGCAATTCATCGTGTTCACCTCAACTCGGGACCAGAATCCCGAGGTCTACCTGATGCCTGTCGGCGGAGGCAATGAGACCAATCTGACTCAGTCACCGTCAACACGCGACATGCAGCCGGATTGGCAGCCGGCAGGCGGCGGCTAGCGCCCAGCGACTGGTCGTCTGTTGCCGGCCGCGACACGCCGGATACCGCTCATGCCCTTCCCTACCTTCCTCGCCATCGACATCGGCACCGGAACGCAGGATGTCTACCTGCTGCGCGCCGGTCTGAGCCCCGAGAACGGATACAAGTTGGTCGCGCCCTCACCCACCTTGGTCATCCGCGACCAGATCCAACGCGCAACCCGTGCCCGGGAGGCCATCCTGCTGACCGGCGTCACGATGGGGGGCGGCCCGTGCGCGTGGGCTGCTGAGGCTCACGTGCGCGCCGGCCTGCGCCTGTGTGCCACTCCAAACGCGGCCCGCACGCTCAACGATGACCTGGAGGTCGTCGAACACGAACTCGGGATCAGGATCGTCTCGGACGATGAGGCCTCCCGGCTGCAGGATGTCACCCGGATCCAACTGCGCGATTTCGATTGGGACGCGCTGCGCGCCGCCTTTGCAGCGGTTGGGCACGATCTTCGCCCCTCGGCGGTCGGTGTGGCGGTCTTCGACCACGGCGCCGCGCCTCCGGGTGTCTCCGACCGCCAGTTCCGATTCGACTATCTGGAAGCCAGGATCCGCCAGGCCAACCGGCTCTCGGCCTTCGCCTACCGGGCGGGAGAGGTGCCGGCTTCTCTCACCCGGCTGCAAGCCATTGTTGACTCCGCCGACATCCTCGACGCGCCGCTTGTGGTTATGGACACCGCCCCCGCCGCGGTCCTGGGCGCGCTGCTGGATCCCGGCGTCAGTCGACAACTTCGCCAGATGGTCGTCAACATCGGCAACTTCCACACGCTCGCATTCCGCCTCGGGCCGCGTGGGATCGAGGGTGTCTTCGAGCATCACACCGGTCTGCTGACACAGCAACGCCTGGAGACCTATCTGAGCGCTTTCGCCGACGGCAGCCTGATGCATCAGGATGTCTTCGGCGACCGTGGACATGGGGCGCTCGTGCTCGATCCAACGCCCCTGCCCCTTGATTCAATCGACGGACGCCCGGTCGTAACCGGCCCGCGCCGATCGCTGCTTCAAGGATCGTCGCTGCAGCCCTGTTTCGCCGCCCCATTCGGCGACATGATGCTCACCGGTTGCTTTGGGTTGCTCCAGGCGATGAGCGAACTGCTTCCGGAGGCTACCCAAGCGATTCGGTCTTCCCTTGCCCACGAAGCCCATGATCGTGCACCGTGGGACGCGGAAGACTGAGCCAGCAAGTCCCCTCGCGCCCCGAGGCCGCCAGCTATGATCAGGCGAGAGGAGAGGCGTCCCCGCGTCGGATTGCCCGGCCGCAAGGCTGGCCTTACCCTCAGCCTTCTTCGACTCTCGCATCCTGCCCCACAGGGCGGCGGCAGCGTCAGAGTCGGATGCTGCTCCTTCGAGGAGGACCCATGAGGGCCCATCGTCACTTCCGATTGATCGCTGTGATCTCCCTCATGTCCTTCGTGGCGCCGGCCTGCGCCACGCAGGGTGCGGCCACGCCAACCGTCGATCCCAACGCCGCCGCCCTGGCCGTGCAGTTGACGCAGCAGGCCTCCGGCGAGTCGCCAAGCGGGCCGCCTCCCACCGAGGTCCCACCGGCAACGGAAGCCATCCCGGCCACCGAGGTCCCCGCCGTGCTGACGCCAACCGTCGTCCACGTGACCTTCCCGGCCAGCCCGGGCGGGACAGTAAGCTACATGACCGACCGCTCATCGGCGGCGCTGGCCACCGAGCGCCGGGCAATCCCCGACGACCTGGACACATTTGTGATCGAGCGTCCTTTCACCGCCAACGTGATGGACTATCAGGGCTACCTCGATATCACCCGTGGCAAGTTGAGCATCGGCGCCCCCTGGATCTACGTCACGATCTTCCTTGAAGGAACCCCTCCCGCCAGCTCAACCGCGGTCTACGGCGTCGAAGTCGATCTCGATATCGACGGCCGTGGTGACTAACTGATCGTCGGCGCCGCTCCCGCCAGTACCGACTGGACCACGAACGGTGTTCGCATCCTGCACGACACAAACAACGACGTCGGCGGAGCCCATCCGATCACGGCCGACCCGCCGTCGGGCGGCAACGGATATGACGAACTGGTCTTCGATCAGGGGCAGGGCAGTGATCCCGACGCCGCCTGGATCCGGCTCGACCCGGGCAGCAGCACCAAGGTGCAGGTGGCCTTCAAGTACGCGGCCATCGGTTCGCCCGATGAATGGACGTGGGGCGTCTGGGCAGACGAGGGCGTCAACAAGCCCGAGTGGTTTGACTACAACGACCACTTCACCGCGGCTGAGGCAGGCTCGGCCACCTCAGGCTCCACCGACTACCCGGTTAAGGCTGTTGCAGCCGTAGACAACTCCTGCCGCTGGGCCGTCGGCTTCACACCGGACGGGGACGAGCCCGGCATCTGCGCCATCCCACCGACCCCCACACCCACGCCGACGCCCACGCAAACGCCTCAGGGATCGATCTCCGGGATCGTCTACGAAGGCAACATGACAACCGTCACCTCTCAACGGATCAGCGGCGCAGGCGTGACGCTAGGTGTGGGCGCATGCGAGTCCGGCGGCGCGGGCAGCACGTCAACGTCTTCCAGCGGGACATACTCATTCACGGGCCTCGCCGCCGGAACCTACTGTGTGATGGTGATGTCCGTTCCACCAGCTCCAGGCGGCTGGAGGGTGGTCGGCGGGACCGGCGATTGCACCGTCACAATTGGACCCAACGAGGCCAAGACGGGCGTCAACTTCGGGTTGTACCGCATCATCGGCTGAGCTCATGCCAGTTCCCACATCCATCCGCAGCGTGCATCGTTGCGAGATGGCCGACCGCGCCCCGTAGGACGTCGAAGGTTAGGCCGATAAGCCGTTCCTTTCCCGATCCCGATGTCCAGGGCCCCAAGCCGAGGGCGCGAGGCATCCCCGCGTCCAATTGCGCACCTCACAGGCTGACGATACACTTTGCCGTCCCTGGCTGTCACATTCTGCGCTGCGCTGCCGTTGTAGCTTCAGAACTGCGTGTTGAATCCTGAGGAGGAACCCATGAGAGCTCACCGTCGCTTCCCGCTGATCCTGGCAGTCTCCCTTCTCTCGTTCGTGGCGCTCGCCTGCGGGCCCTTGAGCGCGGCAACGCCCACGCTCGATCCTAACGCCGTTGCACTGGCCGTCCAGTTGACGCTGCAGGCACAGCAGGCTTCAGGTGAGTCGCCGAGTGGGCCGCCTCCCACCGAGGTCCCGCCGGCGACGGAGGCCATCCCGGCCACCGAGGTCCCCGCCGTCCCCACGCCAACGGTCGTCCACGTGACGTTCCCGGCTGGCCCAGCCGGGACAACGAGCTACATGACCGACCGCTCATCTGCGGCGCTGGCTAGCGAGCGCCGGGCGATCGCTGACAACCTGGACACCCTGCAGATTGAGCGCCCCTTCACCGCCAACGTGATGGACTATGA
>JAPLGR010000207.1 GCA_026390045.1 Chloroflexota bacterium
GCAGCATCGTCGTCTTGCCGGCGCCGTTGGGGCCGAGCAGCGCGACGAACTCGCCGGGCTCAGCGCGGAAGTCGACGCCGCGCAGCACCGGCTTCAGCCCGAACGTCTTGACCAACTTGCGAACCTCGATCATGAGCTAGCCCATCCGCTCGCGCAGCTGCTGTTTGAGCGCCTCGCGCCGTTTGCCGTGCTCGGCAACATCAATGCGCCCGGCGTCGAGCGCATCATCCAGGTCGGCGATTGCATCCAGCAACGCCTCGGTCGTGTCTTCAGCTCGTGAGGGGCGCACGCGCGGTCGGAACCACCACAGCCCGGTGATGATCAGCAGCACGACCAGACCGCCCAGTCCGACAGCGATGTTCGTCCATCCGCCGCCCGCCGTTGACGATTCTTCCTGCGGCTGCCCCGTGAGCTCAACCTCGAGCGTCCGCCCAACGGGGAACGCCCCGCCCTCGTACGCGTGGACCGCCTGCCCGCTCATCTGCTGCGTGCCGAGATCCTGCAGCCCCGCGCCCTGCGCCGTCACGCCGGTCTGCGGCAGCAGGACGACGACGGCGTTGATCGGATGATCCGAGGGCCGCAGGAAGGTAAGGCTGCCATCGTAAGGGAGCCAGTAGCTGAAGATGGACTGCGATGTCGCCGTCCCGGGCAGGACCGGCTCCGTGTCGCCAAAGCCGTCGGACGTCTGGATGTAGCGATCGCCAATCGAGCCGTCTTCGAACGCAAGATCCGTTGCGCCCGCCGGGAGAGACACCTCGATGATTCCCCGCGACGGTGCGGCCACGACGGTGCGGTCACCCGAGTTGGAGATCACCCACAGCTCGATCACCTGTACCTGATCAGCCACCGAGAAGTCGAACAGTACATGCAGGCGCTCGATGCTGAGCGCGCCGGGGTCCGTCGTCGTCTCGTACACCGTGACCGGCAGGTCCGTCGGCGTGCCGCTGTCAGTCAGATGGGCGCCGTCCGAGAAGTACACCACGTCATCGTAGGCCACGGTCACGCCGTAGATGCGGTCCGCCACCGCGGGCACATCGATGAAGACGTACGCGCCATCGTCCCCGACGGTGGTGGACTGCTGATAGTTCTCCTGGTCCTCGTCAAACCCCGAGAGCAGCACTGCGATCCCTTTGGGCACCGATCCTCCGGGCGTGCCGTTCGTCACGACACCCCGGATCGTGCCGGGTTCCGCCGGGGAGGACGTTCCGCTCACCGACGGAGATGGGATGGCCGGGGTTTCCGCCGTCTCGGTTGGGGCAACGGTGGCTGGAGGCAGCGTCTCAGCGGCTTGCGCGGTGGCCAGCGCGGGCGGCGGCGTGATGTCGCCAGCCAGCGAGCAGCCGGCCAGCACGAACGCCATCAGCAGGAAGGTCGCGCCGGCAGCTTTCACGCGCCTTTCTCCTGAGGCACCGGCGTCCCACAGCTCGCGCAGAATCGGTCGCCGCGCTGGAGCGCGCGTCCGCAATGCACACATAGGCCTGCAGCCTTGGGCGCAGTCCGGCCGCGCCGCTCGGCCACCGCGGCCTCAATGGCCGCATCGACGTCCTCGGCCGCGTGCGCGCCGCCCAGGGCGTCGAGCTCGCGCAGCGCAGTTGCCCCGCGGGCCACGAGCGCCGCGCGCTGCTCCTGGAAATCGTGCTCGCGGATCTTCCCCATGGCGTGATCCATCTCGATCTCGCGGATCACCGTCAGGATCTTGTCTCGCTCGGCCTGAAGCGCCGAGAGTCGGTGGTCACCGGCCGTGACCGCCGAGACACGATTCTCCGCCAGCGGCCGCGCCAGGAAAGCGACCACCGCCACAACCAGGCCGACAATAATCAGAATTGAACCAAGGTCCATAGCACTAGTCCGTTGTGCCGGTCTGGCTACGTTCGTCCGCCAGCCAGTCCATCCGTCGCGCGACTACTGCGCCTGCACCGCCTCGATCGCCTGAACGATGTCGTCCAGCGAGGCGTACGGCCCGATCATGACGTGCGCCAGCCGCCCGTCGCGTCCCAGGATGTAGGTCTCCGGAACGCCGCGGATGCGGAAGGCCTGCGAGATGCGCGTCCCGAGGTCAGGCCCGTTGGGATAGGTGATCCCGAACTCGGCAAGGTACGCCTTCGCCTCCGTCTCCGTGTCGACGTAGTTCACGCCCAGAAAGACCACGCCCTGATCCTTGAACCGTTGGTGGGCCTGCTCGAGCTCGGCCGCCTCCTGTTCGCACGGCGTGCACCACGACGCCCAGAAGTTGATTACCACCACCTGCCCCACCATCTCGCCCGTGTCATACTCCGCGCCGTCAAACGTTCGCAGCGTGAAGGGCTGCGGCTTTGACCCAACACCCACCGGGCCCTGCTGGGCGCGGACGAGGCCGATCCCCAGGACGGCTAGCAGGCCCAGGACGGCCACCCAGACCAGGATGGCGCCCCAGGGCCGTTTCGTCCCGGACGAAGCAGGTGGAGCGCTAGATCGTGCCGACATGTACCTTGCGCCTCTCGCTTGCTGCGGCGGACCCTTCAAGTTGCCCGTGGTCACCCTCGCCGGCGGAGCTCGTCCTCGAGCTGGCGGACGTAGGGATCATCGCTGGCCACGGTCGCGTCGGGTGCCACCGATGCGCCTGCGGCCGCCCGGCGCCAAGTCCGCAGCGCGCGGAACACGACGTAGGCGCCGATCAGGAACGCCACGGGCGGCAGCACGTACACCAGCCAGTTCAATCCTTCCGCCGGCGGCGTCGCCAGGACGCGCGCCCCGTACTGCTCAACGAAGTAGTCCTTGATCTGCTGCTCGCTCCATCCTTCCGACAGCTTGAGCCGGATCGTCTCGCGCCACTGAGCGCACGCCTGCGTCGGGCAGACGTCCAGCGGGAGGTTCTCGCACACCGGGCAGTACAGCTGCTTGGCGATGGCGTTGACCTCGTCGTCGGTCGGGGCCGTCCCCTGCGCCGCCGCGCCCGCGCCGATCGCCAGCAGCGTCGCGGCGCCGATGGCCAGCCCGAGCAGCGTGATCCCGATCCTGCGCATGTCCTCTCCCTCAGGCGCGCGCCAAGCCGGCGCGCGCGGTCGCGGGCCGACCCACGCCTGCCGGCTCGCGTTCGGGCCACGCCGCCACCAGCGTGCCCAGGATGAAGATCAACCCGCCCAGCCATACGAAGTTGACCAGCGGGTTGTGATAGATCTTGAACGTCGCGCCCTGTGCGGCGATCGGCTGCCAGTCGACCAAGATGACGTAGAAGTCATCCTCGAGCGTCGAACGCACGCCCGGCATCGTCATCGCCTGCTGGCTCTCGTAGTAGTAATCGCGGCGCGGGTACAGCTCGCCCTCCCGGCGGCCATCCTTGTAGACCGAGACGACAGCCCGGGCGACGTTCCGGCCATCGGCCGTATCGAAGACCGACAGGGCGTCGTAGGTCATGACGTAGTCGCCCAGCGTCATCTGCTCACCTCGCGCCAGTGTGCCCTGCGTCTCGGTCTGGAAGAGCTCGATGCCGATGATGCCCAGCGCCATCACGACGACGCCCAGGTGAATGATGTAGCCGCCGTAGCGGCGGCGGTTGCGGCCCGCCAGCCGTCCCAGCGCCACGAGCAGGTTCTCGCCGTGCAGCTTGCGCCGCGCCAACGCTCCGCGCCAGAACTCGTACAGCACGACCGCCACCACGAAGGCGATCAGCCAGTAGGTCAGGATCGCCGGCCAGCTGCGCGCGCCCAGCGCGACGACGACCACAGGGACAACGAGTGAGACGGCCAGCGGCTTCCACATCGCTCGCCCCAGATTGACCCATGACGTGCGCCCGTACACGGAAAGCGGCGCGACGCCCATCAGGAACAGCAAGCCGGCCCACAGTGGACCGGTGGCGCGTTCATAGAACGCCGGTCCGACGGTCACCTTCTGGCCAGTGAAGATCTCCGAGATCAGCGGGAAGATCACGCCCCAGAAGCAGACGACCAGGACGCCCATGAACAGCAGGTTGTTGAGCGTGAAGAGCGCTTCCCGCGAGAACATCGAATCGAGCTGGCTCTCCCCCCTCAGCTCCGGCCAGCGGCTGATCAGGATGGAGAGCGAGGCCACGAAGGTCAGCGCGATGAAGGCGAAGAACATCGGGCCGATGGCGGACTGAGCGAACGAATGCACCGACGAGAGCACGCCCGAGCGCGTCAGGAACGTACCGAAGATGACCAACGAGTAGGTCAGGATGATCAGGACTATGTTCCAGCGCTTGAGGATGCCGCGCTTCTCCTGCACAACAACCGAATGCAGGAAGGCGGTCCCGGTGAGCCAGGGCATGAGGGCGGCGATCTCCACCGGGTCCCAGCCCCAGTAGCCGCCCCAGCCCAGCACGTCATATGCCCAGCGCCCGCCGAGGATTAGCCCGAGCGAGAGGAACAGCCAGGCGATCAGCGTCCAGCGGCGGGTGATGCGTATCCATCGGTCGTCCGTTCGCCGCGTGATCAACGCCGCCATGGCAAAGGCGAACGGTATGACGAACGAGACGAAGCCCAGGTAGAGCATCGGCGGGTGGAGGATCATGCCCGGGTGGCGCAGCAGCGGGTTCAGCCCGTTGCCGTCGGCCGGCACGAGCGGCACCGCACCGCCAGGCTGGAACATCGCCACCGCCTGCTGGCCATCCGACGTCACCCACAGCCCGGCAAATGGATTCTCGAAGAGGACCGTCAGGCTGAGGAAGAATGCCAGCGTGATCATGGTGACGACGATCACCCACGGCAGGAACTCCCGATCGCGATCCCAGCGGCGGGCAGAGGCGGCCGTCGCGAAGCCGGCCATCAGCCACGACCAGAACAGCAGCGACCCGGCCTGCCCGCCCCACCAGGCGGTGATCTTCAAGTAGACCGGCATGGTGCTGCTGGTGGTGGAGGCCACGTATTCGACGTCGTAGGCGCCGGTTACCAGGAGGACGATCAGGCACAGCGAGGAGAGCGTCAGCAGCGGGAAGGTGAGAAGCATGGCGTGTCGCGCGCTCTCCACCCACGCCGGCTTGTTCCGCTGAGCGCCGAAAGCTGCCGCACCCGCGCCGTACAGCGCGACCAGGAACGTCAGCACCAGCGCGAAGAAACCGACGTTGGCCAGCACGAGATCAGCCTCCACTCAAGAATCCCGGCCCCGGCACGATCATTCCGGCGGGATCGGGGGAGCAACACTGAACGCAGACCGATGCCTGGCTGGATGCGGCTGGCCGAAGGTGGGATCGGAGAGCGCGAACCTGCTGCATCCTGTCGCCCGTTGAGGCACGGGCTACCCCCCGGCAGACTGGAGCGGGATCTCCTCTTCATAGCGCGTCGGGCACTTGAGCAGGAGTTCGCTGGCCTGGAAGACCCCATCGTCGCCCATCCGGCCGGTGAGGATAGCCTGCGCTTCATCCCGCAGGCGCAGCGTCAGCGTCTCCGGGTCGTAGGTAATCGTGTCACCGTCTACCGCGCCCGAGATCTTCAGATCCCGTCCGCGAATCGAGTCACCCTTAGCCGCCAGCTCGTCGATGGTCAGGTAGTACTGAGCGGCCGCCTGTGTGGAGGAGACGATCAGGTACACAACCGCCGCGGCCATGAGCAGGAACCCGATCACGAACTTGACGCGCCCGCCGGCGCGGACCTTGGCCTTCTGCTCTTCCGTCATTCGAATCTCTCACGTGCAACGATCACCACAATCACTCGCAGCTGAACCCGGGAAACGGATTCTAACATGCCCAGGACTGCTCCCCTTGCAAGACGTCCTACGTGGCCTGCGGATTGGCGCAGGTTTCCCAACGCGTGACGAAGGGGAATGGAGAGCGCTGCCTGCCAAAGCACGTCGTGTCCACCTACAGACTGGCAACACGCAGCCGCCACGCCAGCGTGGCGGCTGAGGTGGTTGGCGTTCAGGCCCGGCCGCGAGGAATCAGGACTCCTTCTTGTGTCCCTTACCCCGCATGGCAGCCTGGATGATGACACCCACGACGAACAGCCCGACCAGCACCAGCAGGTGCACGGTCGACGACAGGTCAAGAGAACCGGCGACGAGCACGGCGCCTGCAAGCGATGACAATCCGATCAGCGCCCAGTCAAGCGCTGCCCCAAGCAGGAGCGCTCCCAGAATGCCTCCCACCACAAACGCCACCCAGCCCCACCAATCGGCCGGCAAATCCAGCAACCCCACCAGGCTCAGCGCCAGGAAGCCCCCAGCGAGAAACCCTGCCAGGCCAATGGCGACACGCGAGACAAAGTGCGCCAGGAGCGCGCCCGCGACGCCGACGATCAGCGCCAGCACGAGGGCCACCCACTCCGGTTGGACATGCAGCAGATTCGTGGCCACGGCCCAGCCCGCGGCGAATCCGACGGCAGCCACAAACAGCCAGAACAGCTTCCGCCCCAGGATGAGCAGGAAGCCTCCAATCAACAAGCGGATCACGTTCACGGATTGCTCCTTTTCCAGGGATCGTGCCTCGTGCTTTCTCACCACCATTATGCACGACCTTGCCGCGTTGCCCAACAGGGGTGGCGGACCCCGGAAAAGGCTGCATCAGCAGTTGAAGTGCATCGCGGCCCAGGTCCGTTGTCTTCACACGCGCGTTCGCCTGACACCCTCACCTGCATGATGCGGTCATGGAGGTTGGCTGGGGAGCTCAGGATCACATCCCAGGACAAGGGTTCATCGAGCGGTTACAATAGCCTCATGGCACTGCCTACCCCCGCTCCACCGGTCTGGATCGATGCACCGGAACCACTCGCCGATTGGGTCGCCGCCCAGAATCACACGCCACGCCTGGCGATCGACACTGAGTCGAACAGCCTGCATGCCTACCAGGAGCACGTCTGCCTGATCCAGGCCAGCACACCGGAGAGCGACGCGCTGATCGATCCTCTCGGGTCGGCCGACATGGCCGCCCTCGCTCCGCTGTTCGCCTCGCCGTCCATCGAGAAGGTCTTCCACGGCGCCGAGTACGACCTGGCTTGCCTGAAGCGCGACTTCGGCTTCGAGATCGTCAACCTGTTCGACACGCGCCTGGCGCTGCGCACACTGGGCATGCAGCCCAGCGGCCTGGCCGACGTCCTGGCGCAGGAATTCGGCGTCACGCTCGACAAGCGTTACCAGCGGGCCGATTGGGCCAAGCGTCCGCTGACGCCGGCACAGATCGAGTACGCGCGCTTCGACACACACTACCTGCTGGCGCTGCGCGACCGCCTGGCCGATGCGCTACAGCACGCCGGGCGCTGGGAGGAGGCCGTCGAGGCCTGCGCCCACCTGGCGTGCACCGTCCACCCCGGCACCAACGGTGATCCCAACGGTTTCTGGGGAATGGCCAACGCCCGGAAGCTCGAGCCGCGCCACGCCGCCGCGCTGCGCGAGCTGTACGCCTGGCGTGACGAGACGGCACGCCAGCTCGATCGTCCTCCGTTCAAGGTCATCGGGGACGAAGCGCTACTGAGCCTAGCGCGCACACTTCCCCAGGATGCTGATGACCTGCGCGGCGTCCCGGACCTGCCGCCGCGGCTGGCAGAACGACATGCCGACGCGATCCTTGCGGCCCTCGAGCGCTCCAGGAGCGCCGCACCTCCCCGCCCGCCAGCCAGCGAGCCGACCGACCCGGCCGTCCTCGCCCGCTATGACAAGCTGCGCCAATGGCGCAAGGCGGTTGCCGCCGAACGCGGCGTTGAGTCCGACATCATCCTACCGCGCGAGATCATGTGGGATGTCGCGCACAAAGCGCCGCGCAGCCTGCAGGCTCTCGAGCCCCTGATGCCCTGCCTGCCATGGCGCTTCCGAGCTTACGGCTCGGCCATGCTGGCCTGCCTTTGGGGCACTGATACCGCCGCCACCTGAGGGATTCCATGGAGATCACGTTCGCCGGCGCTGCGCAGACCGTCACCGGTTCGCAGCACCTGCTGCGGATCAACGGCCACCGATTGCTGCTTGAATGCGGGCTCTTCCAGGGTCGGCGCGCCGACACCTACACCATCAACCGCAACTTCCCCTATGACCCGGGCAGCCTGGATGCCGTCATCCTCTCGCATTCTCACATCGACCACTGCGGCAACCTGCCCAACCTGGTGCGGCAGGGCTTCGGTGGATCGATCCACGCCACGCCCACCACGGTTGACCTGACCGACCTGACGCTGCGTGACTCGGGTCACATCCAGGAATCCGATATTGTGTACCTCAACAAGAAGCGTGAGCGCCAGGGCCTCGAGCCGGTTGAGCCGTTGTACACGGCAGCCGATGCCGCGGCGGTTTCCGACCACCTGGTGATGCACGCGTACGACCAGCCATTCGAGCCCGTGCCGGGCGTCGTTGCCCGGCTGGTGGATGCAGGCCACATCCTGGGCTCGGCGGGCGTGGTGCTCGACCTGGAGGAGAAGGGCCGCAAGGTGCGCCTGATGTTCTCCGGCGACATCGGGCGGCTGCGCATGCCGCTACTGCGCGATCCGGTCGCTCCCTCCAACGTCGAAGTGCTGCTGATGGAGTGCACCTACGGCGACAAGCCTCATCTGACGCCGGAATCCGCAGCCCTCGGCCTGCGCGACGTGCTGCGCCGCACCTTCGAGCGCCGCGGCAAGGTGATCATCCCGTCCTTCGCCATCGGCCGCACGCAGCTGCTGGTCTACACACTGCACCAGGTGATCGACGCCGGCGAGCTGCCGCGCGTCCCGGTCTACGTCGACAGCCCGCTGGCGACCAGCGCCACCGAGATCTTCCACCGTCATCCGGAGGACTTCGACCAGCAGACGATCGACTTCCTCAAGACCGATCCGCACGGCCGGGTGTTCGGGTTCGACCTGCTCACGTTCACCAAGTCGGTGGAAGAGAGTAAGGCGATCAATGAGCGCAAGGGGCCGCTGGTGATCCTGTCCGCCTCGGGCATGGCGGAAACCGGGCGGATCCTGCATCACCTGCGCAACAACATCGAGGACCCGCGCAACACGGTGTTGATCACTTCGTGGATGGCGCCCGAGACGCTCGGGCGCAGGCTGGCGGAGGGCCAGAAGACCGTGAGGATCTTCGGCGAGGAGTACACGGTTCGCGCCGAGGTTGCTTCTGTCGATGGCTTCTCTGCCCATGCCGGGCAGGACTACCTGGAGACCTACGCCCGCGCCTCGGCCGGAACGCTCAAGCAGCTGATCCTCGTCCATGGCGAGCAGGACGCGGCCGACGCGCTGCGCGCAAGGCTCACAGACCTGAAGGCCTCGATCCACTACCCGGAACGGGGAGCGCGGCTCGAGATCTGACGTCCGGCGCCGTGCCGCATGACGACGCCGAGCCGGGGGGCAGCATGGCGTCCACACGGTTCACCCAGCAGGCAGTGATCATCACAGGCGCCTCCAGCGGGATCGGGGAGGCGCTGGCGCTTCGGCTCGCGGACGAGGGCGCTTGGCTTGGCCTGGCCGCCCGCCGTGCGGATCGCCTGGAGGCTGTGGCTGACGCTTGCCGCCAGCGCGGCGGCCGCGCAATCGCCATCCCCACCGATGTGACCGACGAAGGGGCCTGCCGCGCATTGGTCGAGCACGCCCTGGCCGAGTACGGCCGGATCGACATGCTGGTCAACAACGCCGGGCTCTCGGTCGTGGCGAAGTTCAGTGACTTCCATGACCTGGGGTTGTTCCGCCGCGTGATGGACGTCAACTTCTATGGGGCGCTGCACTGCACCTACTACGCGCTGCCGCATTTGATGAAGAGTCGGGGCCGACTGGTGAACACATCCAGCCTGGGCGGCAAGCTGGCCATCCCCTACAACTCATGCTACGTCGCCAGCAAGTTCGCGCTCGGGGGTCTATCCGACTCGCTCCGGCTGGAGCTGGCCGATGCTGGCGTCAGCGTTACCGTCATTTGTCCCTACTGGGTAGTGACCGAATTCCATGAACACTACCTGGACCGCGACGGCCGGCCGAAGGGCCCGGCCGGAAGGAAGCTGTACACCAAGCGAACGATGACCGCGGACCAGTGCGCGCGGATCACGCTGGAGGCAGCGCGACGTCGACGGCGCCAAGTGCTGATGGGCCCCGGGCAGCCGGCGATCTGGCTGCAGGCGTTCGCTCCGGGGCTGGCCGACCGCGTGATTGAGGCTACCTTCATGCGCTCCCTTCGCCGCCGGAGCCAACCGCGCCCCTCGGTGTGACCTTCGATCGCCTTCCCCCGCCCCATATCCGTGAGCGCTTGTGCATCGGCCCGCGAGCCGACGGATGATCCGTTGGTATAATCGACGATGGAGAGGTGCCAGAGTGGTTGAATGGGGCGGTCTCGAAAACCGTTGTGGCCCTCGTGGCCACCGTGGGTTCGAATCCCACCCTCTCCGCTGAAAGAGATGCCAGCTCGCCGTTCATAGGACCACATTAGGGAAGCGATCTCATCGAATTGCGGAATCCCCTGGCTCTGAGAGACGGACCGCACGACCCCTGAATAGTGCTACCGGGATTCGTCCCCATGGACATTCCGGTTTCACGGGCAGCCACGCGGTCGATCCTTGGCCTGTCATGTTCCCGCAATCGCAACCCTTAGGTTCGGAGGACTGATGCCGCTAGTACCTGCTGTGCCCAAGTTCGATCCGGTCCACGACATCTTGCACTACGAGAGTCGGGCGCTTGATTCCATCTTCGCCCCCAGGAATGTGGCCCTCCTCGGCGCCAGCGAGAACCCCGGCAGCGTAGGCCGCACCCTCCTTTGGAACCTGATCAGCAATCCATTTGGCGGGGCTGTGTTCCCGGTCAATCCGAAGAGGTCGAATGTGCTTGGGATCAAAGCCTACCCCAACATGGCTTCCGTTCCCGAGCGGGTGGACCTGGCAGTGATCGCCACCCCCGCCCCGTCCGTGCCCGGTCTGATCTCCGAATGCGTTGATGCTGGCGTCAAAGGCGCCATCGTTATCTCGGCCGGGTTCAAAGAGACCGGCAAGGCCGGCGTCGAGTTGGAGCACCAGATCATGGAGCACGCCCGCCGCGGCAACATGCGCATCATCGGGCCCAACTGCCTGGGAGTGATGTCGCCCGTCAGCGGCCTGAATTCCACCTTCGCCAGCACCATGGTACGCAAGGGCAAGGTCGGCTTCATCAGCCAGAGCGGCGCCCTGTGCACCGCCGTGCTCGACTGGAGCCTGCAGGAGAACGTGGGCTTCAGCGCCTTCGTTTCCATCGGCTCGATACTCGACGTGGGCTGGGGCGACCTCATCTACTACCTGGGCGACGATCCCAACACCGAAAGTATCGTCATCTACATGGAGACCATCGGCGATGCCCGGGCCTTCCTGTCTGCCGCCCGCGAAGTGGCCCTCACCAAGCCCATTATCGTCATCAAGCCGGGCCGCACCGCCGGGGCAGCCAAGGCCGCCGCGTCCCACACCGGCTCTCTCACCGGCAGCGACGAAGTGCTCGAGATCGCCTTCCGCCGCAGCGGTGTCCTGCGCGTCAACAGCATCGCCGAGCTGTTCTACATGGCGAACGTGCTCTCCAAGCAGCCACGACCCAACGGGCACCGCCTGACCATCCTGACCAATGCCGGCGGCCCCGGGGTGCTGGCCACCGACGCATTGATCACGGGGGGCGGCGAGCTGACCGAGCTCTCGCCCGAGACCATGCAGGCGTACAACGACCTGCTGCCCGCTGCCTGGAGCCACAACAATCCGGTTGATATCATGGCCAGCTGGATGGGCGGCTCGGATGTTGAGAAGGGCGACACCATCCTCAGCCAGTCCAACATCCCCACCTTCCCTTATCCCGATACCGCCGCCCGAATGTTCGACTACATGGCCCAGTACTCAGACAACCTGCGCGCCCTCTACGAGACCCCCTCCTTGCCTGGCGTCCAGGAGAAGCACACCGACAGTTCGGCCGCTGCCGCCATCCTTGAGCGGGCCCGCCAGTCGGGGCGCACCATCCTGACCGAGTACGAATCGAAGCAGCTACTCGCCTCCTACGGCATCCCAACCGTGGAGACGCGCATCGCCGCAAGCGAGGACGAAGCCGCCCGCATCGCCGCCGAGATCGGATTCCCGGTGGTCCTCAAGCTGCACTCCGAGACGATCACCCACAAGACTGACGTGGGAGGGGTCCAGCTCAATCTGGGCGACGCGGAGGCCGTGCGCCGGGCCTTCCGCATGATCCGTGATTCGGTGGCCAAGAAGG
>JAPLGR010000359.1 GCA_026390045.1 Chloroflexota bacterium
CTGCCTCATCCGGGAGGACAATGGCGATCAACTCGGGCGTCTGAGTCGGGATCTGATCTACGCTTTCGACGTCCGTAGCATGCGCCTCAGGCCGCAGGTAGGCGATGCTGGGAATCGAGGCGAATCCCATCCGGTCGCCGCCGAAGAAGTAGACCGGAACACCCTGCGGCAGGGATGGCCAGATCTCAATCATCGCCTGCGTCACCGCGCCGTTCAGACTCCCGTATTCCTCGCGCGGGAAGTACCGGCGGAAAAGATGGTCGAGGTTCTGGCCTAGCATGACGACCAATAGCACCGCGGCCAGCACAGCCACGGCGCGGTGGCCGCCCGGCCAGCGACGGGCGGACCAGCCCCATGCTTCTTCGAGTGGAATGACGACTATCAAAGCGAGGGCAGGGGACAGGTAGAGGAGGCGCTGGCTGTTGGGCGCCTGAATGCTCAGCCCGCTCATCAAGATGGTGCCGGCGAGGACAAGCAGCGGTAGCGAGTAGCGAGGGTTGCGGCAGCGCAGGATGCAAATGATGAGCCCGATGAGGAACATGACGGCGGAGACAGAGATCAACATCGGGGCGCCTGGTGCGTAGTACACGCCCTGAAGCTCAGCGACGGTCAGCCCCAGTCCGGTCACCCAGATCTGCTCCAGCACCAGCCCTGCGGAAGTCATGCCCAGCGCTGTCGCGGCTTCCGACGTCCAACCCGGGACAAGCATCGACACGCGGCTGGCGGTGAAGATCAGCTGATCGGGGTGATCGGCATACAGCAGCCCAAGGGGAAGGAAGATGGCCAGTGCCACCAGGACGGTGGAGGCCAAGCCGCTGAGACGCGCACGATCCGGCTTGCGGTTCAGGGCCAGCAGCACCACCCACAGTGCAAGCACGATGGGCGTCAGTCGCGACGTCGTGTAGAAGTACTGGCTGAATCCGAGGCCCAATCCTGCCAGAACGAATGCACGTCGATCGCCATCCTGCCAGCCGCGCCACAGCCCGCCGGCGGCCAGCAATAGCAGCAGCCCGTCGAAGATGTTGTTGTATGCCAGGCGGCTGAAGAACACATGCACGTGAAACGCAGCCAGCCATGCGGCCGCAGCGAACGCAGCCGGACGCCCGAACATGTTGCGCGCCATCCAGTACAGCGCCGGAATGGTCAGCGCGCCCGCGAGCGCGGAGACCAGGCGGATGGCCTCGGTCGTGCGGCCGAAGATGACTTGAGAGACAGAGAGCAGGCCGAAGTACAGCGCCGGGAACGAGAACCATCCGATCGACAGCAAGTTGTCGCGGACACCGATTCGGAACTCCCATGCCGTCAAGCCTGCAGAGCCTTCGTCGCCGCTCAGGACGTAGGGCATCGTCGCGATGCCCCAGGCGCGTACGGCGAGGGCAAGCACCGTCAGCAAAGCGATCGCCGCAATCTCCGCTCGCGTCCAACGCTCAACCGGATTCTTGCGCGCGGCGTCCCAACAACCGATGCAGACCAGGATGACTCCGGCCAGCCAGAGGGGAACCGCCAGCCAACTGGCGGACAGTGGTCCATCGCCCGAGGCCGAACGCGCGGCGAGCGCCAGCGTCAGGCCGTTGACGATCAGCAGGAGCTGAGCCGGCCGGACGCCAAACCAGTCGGCGCACCGCGCGAACACGCGGCCCGCCCGCAGCGCACGTGCCTGGCCGCGTGAGGTGATCAGGCCGCATGCGGCCTGTGCGCACCCGAGGATCAGAACCGCGACTGCCGGGAGGAGCGGGCCTCCGGCTCGTGCAAGGAACAGCCCAAGCAGCGCCAGAAGCACCCCGGCGATCCCCATCGCCCAGGAGCTCAAGGCGAACGGATGGTGATCTGCTTGTGATCGGGCTGGATCCATGTGTGGTGCTTGTCCCGTGGGTTGTGTCAGACAAGACGGGAGGCGGCGTCCCCCCCGGTCCTACCGGAACTCAATCTCGCGCAGGTGAATCTTTGCCGCGCCGGGCTCCGTCAGGTGAAGGATCTCCATCTCCAGGCGGCTGACCTGAGCCGGAGCCCCCGGGAAGTCGAGGCTGACCGTGGGGTCGCTTGGCAGGCCCGTGTACGTCTCGGTGTAAACGACGGGTGGGCCGCCGGCCGTTGCGTACAGCCGGACGGTGAGAGCAAAGTCCATGCTGCCCGTTGTGAGGTCCATCCCGCGCAC
>JAPLGR010000589.1 GCA_026390045.1 Chloroflexota bacterium
ACGTTGATCGCCACCCAGTCCGTGACGCGACGCGGCCTGTCCGGCATCCCGACACGCCAGGAAATCCGCGCCGCCGACGAGGCTGCCGGCTCATGACCCGCATTTACGCGCTGGTCAACCAGAAGGGCGGCGTCGGCAAGACCACAACTGCCATCAGCCTGGGCGCGTACCTGGCGCTCCTCGGCCAGCGCGTGCTGCTCGTCGACCTGGATCCTCAGGCGAACGCCACGGCCTGCCTGGGGATCGATCATGACAGCGTCGCCGGCGGGACGTATGACGCGTTGATCGGACGCAGCTCCGCCGCCGATCTGGTGCTGCACAATCCCAAGCTCCAGCTCTCGCTTCTACCCTCCTCACCCGCGCTGGCTGGCGCCACGGTGGAGCTGGTTGACATGCCCGAGAGGGAGCGCCTGCTGCGCACCGCCCTCTCCTCCCTGGCACAGCGCTTCGACTACGTCCTGATCGACTCGCCGCCATCGCTCGGCCTGCTGACCGTCAACGGCCTGATGGCCGCCGAGACCGGCATCCTGATCCCGGTGCAGTGCGAGTACCTTGCGCTTGAGGGTCTCACCCAGCTCATGCAGACACTCGGCCGGGTGCGATCCGGCCTGTTCCCCGGGCTGGCGATCCGGGGGCTGATCCTGACGATGTTCGACGCGCGCACCAGCCTCTCTCATCAGGTGGCGGACGAGGTTCGTTCGCACTTCCCCGGCAAGGTGTTCAAGAGCGTGATCCCGCGCAGCGTGCGGCTGGCCGAGGCGCCATCGCACGGGCTGCCGATTTCGGCCTACGATCCGTCATCCCCCGGCGGGCTCGCCTACCGCGCGCTGGCCGAGGAACTCATGCGGGGCGACGGCGCGCCAATTCCGCGCACCGCGCCAGGCAGGAACTGAAATGGCAAAGAAGCATGGGCTCGGGAAGGGACTCGACGCGCTAATCCCTGTCGGCGAAGGGGCGGCGAGCGCGGGCGGCGGTGTGCTGCAGCTGCGGGTCGAACGGATTCAGCCAAACCCCCGCCAGCCGCGGCACTCGGTTGATCCGGAAGAGCTCAAGGATCTGACCGAATCGATCCGCGCCCACGGGGTCCTTCAGCCGCTGCTCGTGACCTTCAATGGCTCGGACTACCTGCTGATCGCCGGTCAGCGGCGGCTGCAGGCGGCGCGCCTGGCCGGGCTGGAGTTCGTCCCGGCGATCCTGCGCCAGGCGAGCGAGATCCAGCAGCTTGAGCTGGCGCTGATCGAGAACCTGCAGCGCGAGGACTTGAATCCACTGGAGGCGGCTGAGGGCTACCAGCGCCTGTGCGACGAGTTCAGCCTGTCCCACGAAGCCGTCGCCGAGCAGGTTGGCAAGAGCCGCGCCGCGATCACCAACACACTTCGGCTGTTGAAGCTTGCGCCGGCGGCGCGTCAGGCCCTGGCCGCCAATCGTATCAGCGAGGGGCATGCGCGCGCGCTGCTCGGCCTGCCGACAGCGCAGGCGCAGGGCGCCGCGCTGCAAACGGTGCTCAAGGGCGATCTCAACGTGCGCCAGACGGAGGAACTGGTCCGGCGGCTCAGCGGCCAGCGGCGAACCAGCACGAAGCCCTCCAGGCGCTCCGCTGAGGAGACCGCGCTCGAAGATCAACTTCGCCAGAGCCTCGGAACACGCGTGCTGCTGCGGCGCGGCGCCCGAGGGGGCAGCATCATCCTCCACTTCTATTCAGACGAAGAACTCAACGCGCTGGTAGACCGGCTGCTGCGCTGACATGCGCTACCTGGTGTACGGCGCCGGCGCGGTGGGCGGATACCTCGGCGCAAGCCTCGCCCTCTCCGGGTTCCCGGTCACCTTCTTTGATCGGGCGGAGGTCGTGCGCGACCTGCGAGCCGGAGGACTGACCCTGGAGAAGCACGGGCAGGCGCGGCACCTCCCGTCGCCCGCCCTCGCCACCCAGCTCGAGCACCTGCCAGCCCAGCCTGACGTCGTGCTGTTGGCCGTCAAGGCTTATGACTGTGCCGCGGCAGCGGACAACATAAGGGACGGCCTCCCGCAGACAGTGCCGGTGGTCTGTGTCCTGAACGGCATCGGCAACGAGGCCACGCTGGCTGCAGCACTCGGAGACGAGCGCGTGATCGCCGCCTCGCTCACCTCCGCCATCCAGCGCCTCGATACCGGCCTGCTGCGCGTCGAGAAGGACCGCGGGATCGGCCTGGCTGCCGGCCACGCGCTCTCGCACTCCCTCAAGGCGGACCTTGTGACCGCCGGCCTCAACCCTCGCCTGTACCGCAGCGCCGATGCAATGAAGTGGTCGAAGTTGCTGGTCAACCTGGTGGCCAACGCAACCTCTGCCATCCTGGACTGGTCGGCGGAAGATGTCTTCCGTCATCGCGGCCTGTATCACCTGGAGGTCGAGGCACTGCGCGAGGCGGTGCGCGTGATGCGCGGCTTGGGGCTGCGGCCGGTCAATCTGCCGGGAGTCCCTGCCGGGCTGCTGGGTGCGGCGGTCTTCTGGCCGGACTGGGTCACACATCCGATCCTGCACCGCGCGGCGGCCAGCGGGCGCGGCGAGAAACGTCCCTCCTTCGCCTATGATGTCGGCCGTGGCCGCTCCGAGATCGGCTGGCTGAACGGCGCGGTGGTCCGGTGCGGCGCGCGGTTGGACGTGCCGACGCCGGCGAGCCGCGTGTTGACCGATGTGCTGACGATGCTGATTGAGGGCAAGCCGGGAGCGAAGGCTTACCGCCGACCCGAGTCACTCCTCGCCGCGGCCTCAGCCGCCGGGGTGCCCGGCCTTCGGGGGTATAATCCCGACGCTCTCCCCCCGATGGCGTAGCATGCGACCCACACGCCATCCGGGTGACGCAGGGAGACGGCGGGCCGGATGGGTTTCCAGGATAAGGTCGTGGTGGTGACAGGCGCCTCGCGCGGCATCGGCCGGGCGACGGCGCTCGAATTCGGACGGCAGGGCGCCGCCGTCGTGGTCAACTTCCTTAAGGACGCCGCGGCGGCCGCGTCAACTGCGGAGGAGATCTCAGCAGCCGGCGGCCGGGCCGCGGTCCATCAGGCCGACGTGAGCGATTACGCCGCTGCAGAGGGGCTGATCAAGTTCGCCGTGCAGGAGTTCGGGGACCTGCACATCCTAGTCAACAATGCCGGCATCACGCGCGACGGCTTGATCATGCTGATGTCGGAGGCGGACTGGGACGTGGTGCAGAGCACCAATCTCAAGTCCACCTTCAACTGCTCGAAAGCGGCCGTGCGGCACATGCTGCGCAAGCGCCGGGGGCGGGTGATCAACATCACTTCGATTGCCGGGCAGATCGGAAATGCCGGGCAGACGAACTACTCGGCGTCCAAGGCGGGCCAGATCGGCTTCACCAAGGCACTGGCGAGGGAAGTGGCCTCGCGCGGCATTACCGTGAATGCCGTGGCCCCCGGGTACATCGAGACCGAAGTCTGGGCCAGCGTGCCGGAAGCAGCGCGCCGGACCGCGCTGACGCTCATCCCGTTGGGCCGCACCGGGCAGCCGGAAGAGATCGCCAAGGCGGTCGCCTTCCTGGCCTCGGACGATGCGGCGTACATCACCGGCCATGTCCTGACAGTAGACGGCGGCATGGCGATGTTCTAGGAGGCGGTACGATGGATTCAGCATGGGAGGGTCGCAGCACCGGCACGACGACCATTGCTCCGGGTGTGTTGGTGACGATCTCCAAGTTGTCGGCGCTGGGGGTGTCCGGCGTGTCGCGCATGGCGCCCGTGGCCGGCGGGGTCAACCGGTTGTTCCGGCGCGGCGCCGGCGAGGGTGTGCGGATCGAGGTCTC
>JAPLGR010000157.1 GCA_026390045.1 Chloroflexota bacterium
ATCGATGTCTTCGGGTGGGTAGCCGGGTGCCACGCCAACCGGCATCAGTGTGTGATCGGTGCACTCGGCGCTCAGTCCGCACAGCGCGGCGAACGTGTAGCCGCCCGCCATGCGGCCGTCCAGCGTGTAGGCCACAACGTAGTAAGCGCCGATCGGAACAGACAGGCTGTACGTGGACTGACCGGCTTCGGTTTCCACCGTGGCGACAGGCGACTGGGATCGCGCGTCAAAGGCAACGACCTTCAGCGGCGGGATGCCCTCGGACGGGTAGGAAAGGTTGCCGGTAATGGTGCCTTCGGCTTCTGTGGCCGATTCAACTTCCGTGGCGAGTGGGGACTCCCCTGGAAGTTCGCCGGGAAGCTCGGGGATCTCGGCTGGCAGCGTCGCCAGGGCTTCCCCCATCTCCGATTGCAGCGACTCGATGGTGGATACGGCGCCCCCCGTGGCATCATCGATGACCTGATCAACAACCCGACCGACGAGTGAACAGCCAAGTGCCATCAGGGCAATGACGGAGAAGGCCGCGCCGTGGATTACTGACCGATCGGACATCTTCGCCTCCATAGAGCCAGAGACAACCGGATTGTCGAGGAAGTCAGAAGCGCAACCCGCGACGGCAGGAACAACTCGCTCCTGCGGCGAGACCTAACCGTGCCGGCGCATGAATCGCTGGATGCGTTCGAGGGCCTGCTCGATCTTCTCGTAGGCGGTGGCGTACGAGCACCGGACGAAGCTGGCGTCGCCGCCAAATGCGCTTCCTGGGACAACCGCCACGCGCTCCTCGCTGAGCAATGCCTCGGCGAAACCCTCGTCCGTGAGGCCGCTCGCCGCAATCGACGGGTACGCGTAGAAGGCGCCTTTGGGCTCAAAGGTCGGCAGGCTGAGAGAATTCAACCCGTCTACGATTAGCCGGCGGCGGCGATCGTACTCCTCGACCATGGCTTGCACGTGCGGCTCTCCGTTTTGCAGCGCTTCCCGCGCCGCAATCTGGGCCATGGTCGGCGCAGACATGATGGTGTACTGGTGGATCTTGCGCAGCTCGGCCAGGATTGGAGCGGGGGCGGCGGCGTAGCCGATACGCCAGCCGGTCATCGCATAAGCTTTGGAGAAGCCGCCCAGCGTGATCGTGCGGTCGCGCATGCCAGGCAGTGCGGCAAAGCAGACATGCTGGTGCCCGGCGTACACCAGCCGATCGTAGATCTCATCCGAGATGACGAGCAGGTCTCGGGCCTGAGCCACTCGCGCCAGCGCGAGGAGCCGGTCACGTGACATGACCGCCCCGGTTGGATTGTTGGGGTAGCCAATCAGAAGTGCTTTGGTGCGCGGCGTGATCAGCGCCTCGAGGTCGGACGCCGATACCTGAAAGGCGTCCTCGACGCGCGTTGCCAGGGGTACCGGCGTGCCGCCGGCCAGGATGATCTCGGGCTGATAGGCGACAAAACACGGTGTGGGAACGATGACTTCGTCCCCGGGATCAAGCGTGGCGGCCAGCGCCAGGTACAGTGCTTCGGACACCCCGACCGTGGCCAGGATCTCGCTGCGCGCCTCGTAGTCCACGCCGTAGAGTCGGTTAAGGTGCGCGGCGATCGCCTGGCGCAGCTCAAGGATGCCGGAGTTGGAGGTGTAGTGTGTTTCGCCGTCTTCGAGTGAGCGCATGCCAGCGCGCAGAATGGGTTCGGGTGTGGTGAAATCTGGCTCCCCGATGCCGAGAGAAATGACATCCTGCATGGTGGCGGCGATATCGAAGAAGTGCCGGATGCCGGAAGCGGGGATGCTGGTGATGCGGCGGGCAACGAAGTCGCGCATGCAGGCATGCTCCGGAGGTCACGCGGCCCAGGGAATCAGGCTTGGTGGATCTGCCATTCGTCGGAGAGTTCGCCGTAGAACAGCTCAAACACCTGGCCGTCCTCGGTGCGGACCCGAAAACATGGACCGCCTGGGATGCGCCAGCGGGCCTCGATTTCTTGGATGATCAGGCGTTCTCCCTGCCAGCGCAGGGCAATCGGCCGTTCGCCGTAAGTATAGCCGGAATGGCACTCGACGATCCCGGGAGACACGGTCTAGCCGGCGCGGACCCGAACCCGCGGTGCCTACTCGAACCCGACCTCGGACGAATCGCCGACGTTCAGCGAGCGATAGCGGCCGACGACGCGGGCATCGCGCCCGATGAGCGAGGCCGAGAGGGCGGTGTCGAGGATCTGCGAACCGCCGTCAATGATCGAGTTCTGCACGATGGAACGGCGCACCTCGCATTCGGCGCCAATGGAGACATGCGGGCCGATGACGGCCTCGGCGATGGTGGCTGTCGGATCGACATACACCGGCGGGACGACCACAACGCTAGGGCGCTGGGCCACGGCGGCCGAGTTGTCCCTGCCATGCTCGAGGAGGTAACGGTTGGTCTCGAGCAAAGCCTCGGGCTTGCCGCAGTCGTGCCAGACATCGACCGGCTGCACGCGCATCTTCAGCCCCTGTTGGAGCAGGATGTTAATTGCATCGGCAAGGAAGTACTCGCCGTGCAGCATCTGCTTCTGCTCCATCTGGGCAGAAATGGCCGCGATCAGCCTCTCGGCCTGGCGAAGATAGTAGAACCCAACGAGCGCTAGGTTGTTGCTCAGGTCCTTTGGCTTCTCCACCAGCCGACGGACTACTCCGTCGGTTCCCGCTTCGGCAACACCGAAACGGCGCGGGTCGGGCACGGCCTTCACCCAGGCGAGGGCATCGGCCTTCTCAGTGGCGAGCCCGCTCAGGTCGGCTTCAATCAGTGTATCCACGAACACTAGCAGCATTGGCCCGCGCAGTCCCTCGCGCGCCAACCAGACGGCGTGAGACTGGCCCAGCATCTCTGTCTGTTCTACGTAGCGTGCCTTGAGCCCGGGATACGCTTGGGCGACGAAGTCCTGCACCTGAGTCCCTAGGTAGCCGACAATGAAGATCACCTCGTCGATGGACGGAAGCGCAGCGAACATGTCGAGCACGTGCCCCAGCACCGGCTTCCCGGCAACGGTCACCAGCGGCTTGGGCTTGGACCAGGTGTGCGGGCGCAGGCGGGTGCCGTAGCCGGCCATGGGAATGACGATCTTCATAGCGCTGGACGCTCCTTGTGCCAAGGGGTCACGGACTGATAGGCGTGCGCGGCACGGAACAGCGCCGCCTCGCCCAGCGATGGCGCGTTGAGCTGCATGCCAATGGGCAGCCCATCGTCGTCGAATCCGACTGGAAAAGCAATCCCCGGAACGCCGGCTAGGTTCGCCGGCAGCGTGAACACGTCTTCCAGGTACATCGAGAGCGGATCGTCGCCATGTTGGCCGATGCCAAATGCCGTTGTTGGCGTGACGGGACAGGCGATCAGGTCGACCTGCCGGAAGGCATCATCAAAGTCCTGCTTGATCAGCGTGCGCACTTTCTGTGCCTGCCCATAGTAGGCGTCGTAGTAGCCGGCGGACAGAGCGTACGTTCCAAGCATGATGCGCCTCTTGACCTCCGCACCGAACAGTGCGCCGCGTGTCTCGAGGTACTGGTCAAGCAAATGCTGGCCGCGGCGGCGCGGGCCGAAGCGAACGCCATCGTAACGCGCCAGGTTGGCTGAGGCCTCCGCCGGGGCGACCAGGTAGTAGACCGGCAGTGCCAGATCGGTGTGCGGCAGGTGGATCTCGTGGATCGAGGCGCCGAGGGATCGGAGCTCCTCGATCGCTCGGCGAACGGTGTGCTCGACTGCCGGTTGCATACCTTCCGTGAAGTACTCGTGCGGAACGCCGATGCGCATGCCGCTCAGCCCGTTGCCGTCCAGCCGCACGTCAGGGACGGCCACCGAAAGGCTCGTTGAATCCAATGGGTCATGACCGGCGATTGCCTGGAAGAGTGGAAGCAAGTCCTCGGCAGAGTGGGCCAGGCCTCCAACAGTGTCGAGGGAAGAGCCGTAGGCGATTAGCCCGTAGCGCGAGACGCGGCCGTAGGAGGTCTTCAATCCCGTCAGGCCACAGAAGGCAGCCGGCTGACGAATGGAACCGCCAGTGTCGCTCCCGAGTGCGGCGAAGCACATCCCCGCAGCAACCGCTGCCGCCGATCCGCCGGAGGAGCCGCCGGGCACACGGGACAGATTCCACGGATTGTGCGTCACACCGAACGAGGAGTTCTCTGTGGATGAGCCCATGGCGAACTCGTCCGTGTTGGTCTTGCCCAGGACGACCGCCCCGGCATCCATCACCCGCCGCACGCTGGTGGCGGTATACGGAGGATAGAAGCCCTCAAGAATCCGGGAGCCGGCCGTGGCCGGCATCCCTTCCAGGCACAACACGTCCTTGACGGCAACCGGGATGCCCGTCAATGGGGGCAGCGGTAGCGCACGATCCCTTCGCCATTCGGCCAACACCCTGTCTGCACGGTGCGCCTGTTCAAGGGTCGTATCGGGGGAGACGAACAGGAAGGCGAAGACCGCAGCGTCGAGGTGCCGGATCCGCTCTAGACACGCGCCGGTCAGCTCGGCCGAGCTCACCTCGCCGGACCGGAGTCGAGCGCAGGCTTCGAGGAGGGTTA
>JAPLGR010000688.1 GCA_026390045.1 Chloroflexota bacterium
CCGGTCCAAACGCGACGTGAGGCCATGGGCCAGCGCCAAGCAAAGCGCGGACAAGGAAGACCACCGTCGCCGCAGCCGCCCCGCTGATCGTCGCCACGGAGGCGTACCCGAGCAGAAGCAGCACGCCGACGCCAACGGGGATCGTCACCAGTGCGCTGGGCGTCCACAGGCCAATGGCTGCACCGATCGTGGGCGCCCCGCCGGCGCCGCCGCGGAAGTGTAACTTTCCGTCGCGGCGTTCCACAAGGAAGAGCGAGTAGTTGTGGCCGAGCACCGCTGCAATGCCGGCCGCCACCTCCACCCACGGCTGCCCACCCGTCAGCGCGCGCGCCAGCCAGACCGCCTCGGCCGCCTTCAACCCATCGCCAAACATGGTGGCCGCCCCGACCCAGGCGCCGGCAGCGCGCCCCGCGTTCGTCGCGCCTGTCCTGCCGCTGTGCTCGCGTCGCAGATCCTTCCCGGTCGATAGGCGGACGAGCAGCAGCCCGATCGGAATCGATCCGAGCAGATAGCCCGCCACCAGGCTGATCAGACTCATCACAACTAGAGCAGCCACTGCATGCGTCCTCGAGTGCGCCCTTTCACGACGCCGTCAGGATCTCGATCTCAATCTCCACGGGCGTCGCACCGCTCAAGTCATAGGCACGCGCCTGCCAACCCTCACGGTCAGAACACCAGATCAGGGCAATCGCCTCAGGATAGAACGACTCAGCCATGTCGGTCCCCGAGGGGACCGGCGGCCCGGAGGGATGCGAATGGTAGATCGCCAGCAGTTCCAGCCCTTGCGCTTCGAGGTCAAGCAGCGCCTCCACCTGCGCGCGCGGTTCCATTCGAAACCGAGAGGGACTGTGCGCAGCATTCTCGATCGGCCGGACCTGGGCCACGATCCCGTCCCCACCAGCCACGATGCCACATGCCTCCTCAGGCATGCAGGCCAGGACGTGATCCAACATCGTCTGCCAGTGATGGATCGGGACGAGCAACCGGGCAAGTTGGGGCACCGCCGCGCATTATACCGCCGGGGACGGCTGATCGGCGCAAATCGTGTGTCCGTCCGAAGGAGGAGGCGCAGGATCACCCCGGTGGAATCTCTCTGCGCTGGCTTGTGCCGGGCGATGATGCGTCCCGGTGGCCGCCCGTGTTGGATTCCTTGAGGCATGCGGGGCAGGCAGAATCACAGAGGGAGCCTCGCGGCCCCCTCTGTCTTTGTGTATTCGGTCGGCTACTTCTCGAGCGCCTTGTAGCCCGTGCCAGTCTTGAAGTACTCGTAGTTCGGTTTGATGTCTGGCGTCAGGTCCACCGTCTGGCCGGCAGTCAGAACCCGCGTGTGATCGAGGTGCACCGGGTCGCCGGGATGGTTCTTCCCATCGTACTTCATATCGAAGCCAGCCACGCCAGCCGGCATCGCCTGGCTCTCACCGCCCTTGGCCTTGTACGCCGAGGGCACTTCGTCCTCAGGGAAGATCGCCGCGTACGGGCACTCGGCCACACAGGCCCCGCAGTCGATGCACGTGTCCGGATCAATGTAGTACCACGGCCACTGCTCAACCGGCTTGCCCGGCACGATGCATTCAACGGGGCAGACATCCACACACCCTGAATCCCGCAGGCACAGACTGGTGATGATGTGAGTCATCGCTGGGGCCTCCGTGTGATGACAGGGCTCAGGCGCCTGGGCCGCAACGGGAATCGCACGGGCGCCTAGGCCTTGAACAGGCGGGTCACCGTTTCCCAGTCTACCACGTTCCACCATGCGGCCAGGTAGTCCGCGCGGCGGTTCTGGTACTTGAGGTAGTACGCATGCTCCCACACGTCGACGGTCAGGATCGGGCGCAGGCCCTCGCTGATCGGTGAGTCCTGGTTGGCGGTGGAAGTGATGGCCAGCTTGCCGGACTTGTCGACCACCAGCCAGGCCCACCCGCTGCCGAATCGGCCGAGGCCGGCCTTGGTGAATTGGTCCTTGAACGCGGCGAAGGATCCGAAGGCCGAGTCGATCGCCTTGGCCACCTCGCCCTTGGGCTCGCCGCCCGCCTTCGGCGCCATCATCATCCAGTACATGTTGTGGTTGAAGACGCCTCCGCCGTTGTTCCGGACAGCGGTTCGCACTGCCTCGGGCACCGCGTTCAAGTCCTTGAGCAGCGCCTCGAGCGACTTGCCCTGCAGATCCGCGTGCGGCTGCAGCGCGTTGTTCAGATTGGCGACGTAGGTGGCATGGTGCTTCGAATGGTGGATCTCCATCGTGCGCGCGTCGATGTGCGGCTCGAGCGCATCGTAGGCGTACGGGAGCTTGACGAGTTCATGTGCCATTGTCCAATCCTCCTGAAGCAGGGATTCCTGCGGTTGACCATCGCGGTTGAGGTCGCTACTATCCTACCTTCTGAGCAACCACATCGCATCCCTTGATGCTCGTGCATTATAGACAAGTTGCCCCTGTTTTGTCAAGGTAGTCCACCGAGGGAGCTGCAGGTGCATGAGCCACCAACCACCGACTGAGGCCAGCCGACCAATCGTCTCCCCCACAGCGGCCGTTCTGCTGGCGGTGCTGGCTGCATCGACGGCGTCGCTGTTCATCCGCTACGCCCAGGCTTCTGCCCCCTCGCTGGCGATCGCCGCATGGCGGATGGTGATCTCCGCGGTCGTGCTGATTCCCCTGGCCCTCCTCCGGTATCGAACCGGGCTCTTGCGCACGAGCCGCGGAGACTTAGCCCTGATCGGAATCTCCGGTGCGCTGCTGGCGCTGCATTTCGCCGCGTGGATCACCTCACTGGCCTACACCACCGTCGCCAGCTCGGTGGTCCTCGTCTCCATCGCGCCGCTCTTCGTCGCCATTCTGTCCCCACTGCTGCTACACGAGAGAATCGAGCGGTCGGTGGCGATCGGGATCGGTCTGGCGTTTGTCGGGGTGCTCGTCATTGCCGCCAATGACGCGTGCTCTTCCTCCTCCGGCGCGATGGCATGCCCCACATGGGACGAGTTCTTCGGCGGCGAGGCGATCAGGGGAGACCTGCTCGCGCTGGCCGGCGCGGCGGCGGTTGCGGGGTATATGCTGATCGGCCGCAGCGTGCGTGCCCGGATGTCCCTGGTCCCGTACATCACGCTGACCTACTCCGCTGCGGCCATCGTGCTGCTGGCCCTGACAGCCATCGCCCATCAACCCCTGCTCGGGTTTCCTCCGCAGACGTACGGTTGGATCCTCCTGTTGGCGTTGATC
>JAPLGR010000335.1 GCA_026390045.1 Chloroflexota bacterium
CCAACCTCCAATACCGGACGAAATTCCACGAGGCGGGAGCGGCATACTTTTTCGATAAATCTCGGGAACAGGACAAGCTCGTCGAGGCGCTCGTCGCCCTCAACCAGGAGCTGGGGTGATGGACCAGCCGGACATCATGCATGCGTTCACCTTCCTCCTCGACGGCACCCTGTACGCCCTCCGGCTGGATACGGTGGGAAGGGTTGTCCCCGCGGCCGCTCTCACTCCCCTTCCCGGCGTTCCCGCGATCGTCCTCGGTCTGATCGACTTCGAGGGGAGGATCGTTCCCGTCGTGGACATCCGCGCGCGCTTCCGCCTGCCGGGACGGGAGATGGGCATAGACGATTGCATCATCATCGCGACGACCGCGCGAAGGACGGTGGGGATTCTTGTCGATACGCCCGGCGAGGTGATCGATGTGGCCGAAGCGGACATCGACCGAGGAACCGGGGTCCTCCTGGGAAGCGACTACATCGAGGGGGTCGTCCGGTTGGACGTGGGCCTGGTGCTCATCCACGACCTGGAGAGTTTCCTGTCGCTCGAAGAGGAGAAGTCGATCGCCGGCGCCATGGCCGAAATGGGCGGGAAGCAAAGAGCGCCCGCTTGTGCGAGGGACAGATGGCCAGGTTCACCACGTTCGTCGAAACGTGGATCGGACTTCGATTTTCGCCGTCGAACCGCGGCCAGCGGGAGCGAGGTGGCTATTGTGGACATGCAGCTGCGGAATGGAGGTGGGCTGGAATTGGTACACCGGTTATCGGAGCAGAGAAACGCGCCCATCCTCATGGCGCTTGCAAGCGCCGATTCACCGCTGTACAAGCAGAAATCCATAGCTGCGGGAGCGGCGTGCTTTTTCGACAAAGACACGGACCAGAACGCTCTAACCGAGGCGCGCAGGAATGCCGGCGAATCCGCGAGACCGAAGGACACTACCACATGAAAGAATCCGCTGAAAACCGCCAGATGCTGGTGGTGTTTCGCATGGAGGGTCAGCGCTACGCCCTGCGCCTGGACGCGGTCGACCGCGTCATCAGTGCTGTGGCCGTGACGCCCGTGCCTGAGACGCTGGGGTTTGTCCTTGGACTGGTCAACCTGGCCGGCCGGCTCCTGCCGGTGATCAGCCTGCGCGCCTGTCTCGGGATGCCCGATCGGCCCATCCGGCCTGAAGACCAGTTTGTGATCGCAGGCACTTCGCGTCTCACCCTGGCCCTGGTCGTGGATGAGGTGGAGGGACTGAGCTTAATCGAAGACGGCCAGACGGTTGCCGTGGGAGATACTCTACCGGGAGAGAGGTCACGGATCGACAGGTTGGCCAAGATCAACGGTGACATTATCCCCATCTACGACCTGGAGCAGCTCTTCAGCCGCGATGCCCAGGAGCGCATCCTCCAGGTGAAGGCGGCAGCCGGTGTCTGATCCAGGGAACAAGCCGGCAGCCACCCTCGACATCTCCGACCCGATGCTGCAGCAGTTGAGCGAGCACATCGAATGCCGCACCGGCCTGCATTTCCCGCGCGAGCGTTTTGCCGATCTCGAGCGCGGAATTGCAAAAGCGGCTCGCGACCTCGGCTTCCGCGATGCGGGCGCCTACGCTGAGTCCCTGCTGAATCGGGACCTCCATACCGCCGACCTCGAAGCACTGGCCGGCAGCCTGACCATTGGCGAGACTCATTTTTTCCGCGATCCTGGCGCGTTCGCTTTTCTCGAAACGACGCTTCTGCCTGAACTGATCGCGGCCAGGCGCGCCGGGCACCGGCGGCTGCGCATCTGGAGCGCCGGTTGCGCCGCCGGTGAGGAGCCGTACTCGATCGCCATCCTGCTGCACAGGCTCATTCCCGACCTTGGTGACTGGCACATCACTATCCTCGGGACCGACATAAACCCGAAGGTCCTGGCTCGGGCCGCTGCCGGCATCTACTCCGAGTGGTCTTTCCGCGACACGCCCGCCTGGGTCAAGCCTCGGTACTTTCTCAATCGCTCGGGCGGCCGCCACGAGCTTCAGCCGTGGCTGAAGCTCATGGTCAGTTTCGCCTGCCTGAACCTGGCCGATGATGTCTATCCCTCCATCCTGAACAACACCAACGCCATGGACCTCATCATCTGCCGCAACGTGCTGCTCTATTTTGCACAGGCCCGGATACCGCAGGTGGTCCGGCGGTTCCATAGCGCCCTGGTCGACGGCGGCCAGCTTGTGCTCGGCGCGGTGGAGGCAAGCCAGACGATTTTTTCCGAGCTCACGCCCGTTGCGGCCCCCGGCGTGGCGCTCTATCGGAAGAACGGCGCCGCAACGCTCGGGACAACGATTGGCGATTTCTCTGAACCTCATCAGGCCGTGTGCCCTACAGCCGTGCGCAGTCCGGCAGTCGGCACCCAGGCGCATCCTCCACGGGAGGCCATTTCTGCTCTCCCGGTTGGACGCGGCAACGCTTTCGCTGAGGCGAACACGCTGTATGCCGCCGGCCGCTACAGGGAGGCACTCGCAACGCTCCTGGCCGGTAAAAGCCCGCAGCGCAAAACCGATCCCCGCGCCGCGGGGTTGCTGGCCCAGTGTTACGCCAATCTCGGTGAACTGGCCGAGGCGCTGGTCTGTTGCGATCGCGCAGTAGCTGTCTCCCGGACCGACCCGGTGCTCCATTTCCTGCGCGCTGGGATTCTCCAGGAGCTGCAGCGCGACGAGGAGGCGCTGCTGGCGCTGCGGAGCGTCCTTTTTCTCGATCCTGGCCACGTTCTGGCGCATTTCACCATGGCGAATCTCCACCGGCGTCGAAACCGCATGTCTTTAGCGTCAAAACACCTGGCCAATGTCCGCCTGCTCCTGGCCAATCGCGACCCGGGCGAAGAGCTGCCCCAGTCGGGCGGCCTCACGGTCAGCAGGTTGAGCGGGATGCTGGCTCAGGAGAAAGAAGGCACGACCGATGAATGAACAACTGAACGGAATCCACGACGCTGTTCTGACCCGGGCCACTGCCGGCATGGCGACCGCCGCGGCGGACCTGCTCCAGGCCAGGGCCAGGAAGATGGCCCAGGAAAAACCGACCGCAGGCACCGACGGCAGCACCATCGAAGTTCTCGAGTTCGGCCTGGCCGACGAGACCTACGCACTGGAGCTGACTTACGTGCGCGAAGTCGGGGCGTTGGTCGAGGTGACCCCGTTGCCGGGCGTGCCCGACTTTGTCCTGGGCATCACCTGTCTGCACGGTCAGATCATCGCCGTAGTCGATCTCAGGAAGCTTTTCGGCCTGCCCGAGCGCGGGTTGCGGGATTCGCGGCAGGTGATCGTGCTGCAATCCGCGGGCTGGGAATTCGGCATCCTGGCGGAGCGCGTCACCGGGGTCAAATGGCTGCCGCTGGCCGGGCTGCAGCTGACATTGCCGACTCTCACCGATGTCCGTGCCGCGTATCTCAGCGGCATTGCGCCGGATGGGACCGTGTTCCTTTCAGCAGGGAAGCTGCTGGCTGACCCGCGGCTGGTTGTACGGCAGGAAATATAGAGATTGGACCTTGAGCCGTGCGGCGGGTGCCGCACACGGACAAAGGAGAGGAATCGATGCGGAAAATGACATTGAGCTGGAGACTCGCGTTGGCGTTTGGCGCGCTGATCCTGTTGATGTGTGTGCTCGGGGGCTTGGCTGTGGCGCGCATGGGCCTGGCCACCTCGAGTACAACGCGCGTGTCAGCCATGCGTGTTCCGGTGGTAGATGTCGCATTCAACCTGGACACCAGCGCATGGAAAACCAGGTTCTATATATCAGATTATGCACTGACCGGCGATCCGGAGATGCTAAAGGTCGGCCGCAAGGCGCTTGCCGAAATTTATGTGCGGCTCACTGAGGCGGACAACCTGGCGAAAAAGTATCCCGACCTTGTTGCGCTGCGTCAGGGCGCAATCGAGGGCAGGGAGAAAGTCACTGAGTTCGAGACAGGGGTAGACGCGATAGAGGCCGAGCACAAGAATCTTGCCGAATTGGGCATCGCGTTGGACGCTGCTGCGAAAAACTTCGTCGACGCGGTCACTACTCTGCGGGTTTCGGAGCGGCAGCATGCGAACGCAGAGGCGGACGCGAAGGCCGCCCCAGCCGTTTTGAGAGAGCGTATCGTGAAGATGGGAATGGTCGAGGATATCGCAAGAATTGAAGACGGCATTCGTATCAAGAACTTCAAGTATCAGAACGCGAGGGACATGGACGCGCTGAGCGCCGTGCTGAAGGATTTCGACGCTCTAGATGAAGCCATCGCAAGCCTGCGTCCATTGCTACACGTGCAGGAAGACATCCAGGAATTGGAAAAGACCGCTCAAAGCGCAAGTGACTATAGGATCGCTATGGAACAGCTCCTGAAAAGCCGGGTCTCCGTTGAGAAACAGATGAACACACTGCTCAGCACCGGTGATCTCGTCAGTGCAGCTGCTGCCATTTCGGAGGATGGGCTGAAGACCATCACGGAAGAATCCGGCAGTGTTACGAACGGCCTCTCGCTGACGAGCCTGATCCTGATCATCGGGCTGGTCATCGCCTTTATCGTGGGGGTCCTTATCGCATGGTTTTCGACGCGCGCGATCACCCGGCCGATCCGCGAGGGCGTGAACACCCTCGCCGCGGCTTCCGGCCAGATATCGACAACCGTCTCGCAGCTGGCATCGAACGCCAGCGAGGCCGCTGCCGCGGTTGCCGAAACCACTACCACCGTGGAGGAGGTCCGCCAGACCGCGCAGGTGTCCGCGGACAAGGCCAAGACCGTTGCCGAGAATGCCCAGGTGGCGGCGAGCGCGGCCGAGGCCGGCCGCCAGGCCACCGGCCAGACGGTGGAGGGAATGAACCTCATGCGCGACCAGATGAGCTCCATCATCGAGAGCATCACGCGCTTGAGCGAACAGAGCGTGGCGGTCGGCGACATTGTCTCCACCGTCACTGACCTGGCCGAGCAGTCGAACCTGCTGGCGGTCAACGCCTCTATTGAGGCGGCCAAGGCCGGGGACATGGGCAAAGGCTTTGCCGTGGTGGCGCAGGAAATCCGCACCCTGGCCGAGCAGTCCAAGGATTCGACCAAGCAGGTGCGCGCCATCCTCACCGATGTGCAGAAAGCCACCGCCAAGGCGGTTCTGGCAGCCGAACAGGGGGGCAAGAGCGTCGCAGAGGGCAGCAGGCAGGCAGGCGAAGCGGGCCAGGCCATCTCGACCCTGACCTCCTCGGTCCAGGACGCCAGCCGGGCCGCGGTGCAAATTGCCGCCTCCAGCCAGCAGCAGCTGGCCGGCATGGATCAGGTCGGGCGCGCCATGGAGAACATCAAGCTCGCCACATCGCAGAACGCCGAAGGGGCCCGGCAGCTGGGGTTGGCAGCGCACAACCTGCTGGAGGTCGGGGCGCGCTTGAAGGCGCTGGTCGATGCCGGAGACGGAGTGGCGAGCGGGGCGGGCAGGCATGAAAACACAACCTGATGCGGATTTTCTGAAGAAGCTCACCGCGACATTCCAGGTGGAAGCGCGAGAGCACGTGCAGTCCCTTGGCACGGGCCTGCTGGAACTGGAGAAGGCATCCGGCCCGGAGGCGCAGCTGCCGATCGTCGAAACGCTTTTTCGCGAGGCGCACAGCCTCAAGGGTGCCGCCCGGGCGGTCAACGCCGGGGAGGTCGAGCGTCTCTGTCATACCCTCGAGGCCTCCTTTGGCGAGCTCAAGGCCGGCACGCGTGCGCTCTCAGCCGAGTCACTCGATGGGCTGCACAGGACCGTGGCCGCGCTGGGCAAGCTGATTGACGGGGATGAACCGGGCGCCCCTGTGCCCTTTAGGGCAGCAGAAACCGCCGCGACCATGGCAGCCGCGGCAGCCGACCCGGACGCGCCCACCGCCCCCCCGGTGCAGGCAAGTGCCACGGACACCGTGCGCATTGCCAGCAGCAAGCTGGATGCCATTTTCGTGGAGGCCGAGGAATTGCTCAGCGTCAAGCTGGCCCAGGCCGAACGCGGGCTGGAGCTGCGGGAGCTGTCAGGCCTGGTGGCCGACCGCGATCGGTTCTGGGCAGAATCCATGCCGCTGGTCCGGGCCCTGCGGCAGCAGTTCGGAGACTCGGGCGACGAGCCGGCCCGCGCCGACGGCGGAGGTGCGGGGACGCAGGGGCTACCGGCCCGCCTGGTCGCGCTTGTGGACCGGGAGCGGGAGCATGCCGAAGCGGTCAGCACTCGCGTCGCGGAGCTAACGCGCGCCACGGCCAGCGACCGGCGCACCTTCGAGACCCTGGCGAATCGTTTGCTGGAGGACGCAAAGAAGGCCCTGATGCTGCCGTTCGCAACAATCCTTGCCGGGTTTCCCAAGATGGTGCGTGACCTGGCCAGCGACGCCGGTAAGGATGTCGCCTTCGAAATGAGCGGCGCCGATACCGACGTCGACAAGCGCATCTTGGAGAAGATTAGAGACCCGCTCTTGCACCTGGTCCGCAACAGCGTCGACCACGGCATCGAGCAGCCCGCCGAACGCACCCGCCTGGGCAAACCGCCGCGCGGCAGCATGAGCCTGGCCGTTGCCCAGGTCGGGGGCAAGGTCGAGATCAGGGTCAGCGACGACGGGGCCGGCTTTGACCTGGCTGGCATAAGGGCGGCGGCGGTCCAGGCCGGGGTCGCCACGGCGAGCGCGGCAGGGGCGCTCAAAGACCAGGAGGCCGTGCGGCTTGCGTTCAGGTCCGGGGTCACCACCTCCCGCAAGGTGACGACGGTATCGGGTCGCGGCCTGGGCATGGCGATTGTCAATGAGAACGTGGCGAAACTGGGCGGGACGGTGAGCATCGAATCCACGCCGGGCGCCGGTGCAACGGTACGGATCGTGCTGCCGGTGAGCCTGGCCACGCTGCGCGGCTCGCTGGTGCGCGCGGCCAATCGCGAGTTCATCATCCCGACCGCACATGTGGCCCGGGTCATGCGGGTCGCGCGTTCGTCGGTCAACAAGGTCGAAAACCGCGACAGCATCTGCGTCGACGGCAGCACGCTGGCCCTGGTCCGGCTGACGGACGTGCTGGGCCTCCCCCCGGGACCGTCCGGCGGCGGCCCGGCGCCGCTGACGGTCCTGGTTCTCGAACACGGGCAGGTGCGCATTGGCTTTTCGGTGGATCAGGTCATCGGCGAGCAGGAAGTGCTGGCCAAGCCGCTTGGTCCCCTGCTTCCCCGCGTGCGAAATCTCGCCGGCGCCACGGTGGTCGGCACGGGCAGAGTCGTGCCAATCCTCAATGTGCCGGACCTGCTGCAGGCCGCGGTCGGCTTCGCCCGGGCAACCGGGCCGGAATCCCGGCCCGGCGCGCCGGCAGAGGAGACCCGCGTCAAGAACCTGCTGGTGGTTGATGATTCCATCACCGCCCGCACCCTGCTGCAGAATATCCTCGAATCCGCCGGCTACGAGGTCAAGACCGCTCCCGAAGGCGCTGCCGGCTATGCCGCGCTGCTTGCCGAGCCGTTCGACCTCGTTGTAGCCGATGTCGAGATGCCCAGGATGGACGGGTTCGAGTTGACCAGGCGCATCCGCAGCGAACCGAAGCTGGCTGAGTTGCCGGTGGTGCTGGTGACGGCGCGCGAAGCGAAGGAAGACCGCGAACGCGGCATTGACGCCGGCGCGAACGCCTACATTATCAAGAGCAGTTTCGACCAGACCAACCTGCTTGAGGTCATCGGAAAACTGGTATGATGAACGTCGAAGCCCCAGTCTCCAAGCCGCACTCTCCCCGCATACGCGTCCTGGTGGTCGAGGACTCACCGGTCATTCGCGATTTTCTTGTACACATCCTTAACCTGGTGCCGGATGTGCAGGTGGTGGGTGTGGCAAATGACGGCGAGAAGGCCATCGACATGGTCCGAGACTGCCGCCCCGATGTCATTACAATGGACATTCACATGCCGAAGATGGATGGCTACGAGGCCACTCGGCGGATCATGGCGACGCAGGCGACCCCGATCGTCATCGTCAGCGGCAGCTCCACGATCGAGGAGTCGGTGACGGCAATCAGGGCGCTCGAAGCCGGCGCCCTCGCCGTGGTGCCCCGGCCCTACGCGTTCGCTCACCCGGAGTTTGGCTCAAGTTCGGCCAGGCTCGTCGAGACCGTGCGGCTGATGGCGGGGGTGAAAGTCGTCCGGCGCTGGCTGCAGCCCGGGGGTAAGGAAGGTGCCGAGCGGCCGGCAGTGCCGGCGCCCGCCCGAACCGAAATCCGTATTCTCGCCATCGGTGCCTCGACCGGCGGACCGGCAGTGCTGGCGACCATTCTTGCGGCGGCGCCCAAGGATATGCCCTTCCCCGTGCTCATCGTTCAGCACATCTGCGAGGGTTTCACGTCGGGGTTCGTGGAATGGCTGGCCCAAACCTCCGGGCTGCCGGTGCAGGTCGCCGCGGACGGCATAATGCTCTTGCCCGGTCACATCTATGTTGCGCCAAGCGGCGCGCACATGGGGGTCACCAGCGCCAACCGCGCTGCACTTGATGCCGGTCCCCCGGAAAACGGGGTGCGGCCCGCGGTCTCCTACCTGTTCCGTTCCGTTGCCGCGGCCTTCGGCAGGCATGCGGCCGCCATCATTCTCACGGGAATGGGGGCGGACGGCGCGGAAGCCATGAAACTGGTCCGGGACCGGGGCGGGTTGACCGTCGCCCAGGACCAGGCCAGCTCGGTCGTGCACGGCATGCCGGGCGAGGCCATTCGCCTTGGGGCGGCCGCGCACGTGATGGCGCCGGAAGCCATCGGTGTGTTTCTGCGCGGCCTGGGGGGAAAGTGAAGAAAGCGGCCATGCGAACCGACATCCTCCTCGTCGAGGACAGCCCCACGCAGGCGCTGCGGATGGAGCAGTACCTGAAGCAAGAAGGCTTTACGGTCGCCGTTGCGGGTGACGGGGTCGAGGCGTTCCGCTTCCTCGCCCGGGAACAGCCGCGACTCAAATCCCCGGGCGACCACGCGATGCACGAGGTTTTCCAGCGGCTGCTTGCCGGTGCGACGGATCCGGTCGAAGCGGCCGCTGCCGGCTGCGTGCTCATCGTGGAAGACAGCCCGACCCAGGCGGCCCTGCTCGAGGAAACGCTGCGGGTTCGGGGCTACCAAACGCAAACGGCTGTCAACGGCAAACTGGCGCTGAAGGCCGCGCGCCGGCACAGGCCTGACCTCATCATCAGCGACATCAGGATGCCGGTCATGGACGGTATCCAGCTCTGCCGCGAGGTCAAACTGGATCCCGACCTGCAGGGCATTCCCGTGATCCTGCTGACCACCCTCTCAACACCGGCGGACCTTCTATCCGCCCTGGAAGTGGGGGCGGATTTCCACATTCCGAAGCCCTACCAGGGCGACTACCTGGCGGCGAAAATTGCCGAGCTCCTTTCCTGTCGCGGAGATGGAGGCCGCGCCCACCCCGGGACTCCCGCGACCATGACCCACGAAGGGGAAGTCTACCAGATTTCGGCAACCCGTGAGCACATCCTGCATCTGCTGCTTTCAACCTACGAAGTTGCCCTCCAGCAGAACCAGGAGCTGCTGGCGACGAGGGAGGAGCTCCTGCAGCTGAACACCAAGCTGGAGGAGAAGGTGCGGGATCGCACATCCATCCTCATGGCGGAGATTGCGGAGCGCAAGGTGGTGGAAGAGCGGGGAATGCTTGCCCGCGAAGTGCTGGACATATTGAATCGTCCTGAGAAAGCTGAGTACGCGATACCAGACATCCTGCTGCTGGTAATGAAACGCACCGGAATCGAGGCCTTGGGCATCCGCCTGCGCGAAGGCGAAGACTTTCCGTATTTCGAGTCCAGAGGCTTTCCTGATGATTTCCTGAAGAAGGAGAACCACCTCTGCGCCCGCGACGCAGCGGGGACGATCGTGCGCGACACGAAGGGGATCCCCGTGTTGGAATGCATGTGCGGAAACATCATTTCCGGGCGGACCGACCCGACGCTGCCCTTCTTCACCGAAGCCGGCAGTTTCTGGACCAACAGCACCACGGACCTGCTGGCCAGCACCACCGAGAAAGATCGCCAGACGCGTACTCGCAACCGATGCAACAGCGCGGGGTACGAGTCGGTGGCCCTGATCCCCCTGCACACGGGCGGCGAAGTCATCGGCCTGCTGCAGCTCAACGACAAGCGTCGCGACAGGTTCACACTGGAGATGATCAGGTTCTTTGAGGGGTTGGGCGCCAGCATCGGCATTGCTATCGCGCGAAAGTACGCCCTCTTGCGCACCGAAGAGCTGGCGCGTTTCCCCGCGGAGAACCCGAGTCCCGTGATGCGCGTCACCACTGGGGGTGTGCTTCTGTACGCAAACCAAGCCAGTCAGCCGCTGCTCCAGGAATGGGGAATCGGGATCGGCTCTCCGATACAGAAGGACTGGCTGCAACTGCTCGAAAAGACTATTGCTGACGGGGCCGCAACGAAGGCGGACCTGCGGTGCGCCGATGCGACATTCAGCGTGACTGCAAGGCCCGTTTCGGATTCCGGCTATGTCAACCTTTACGCGCTGGACATCACCGAGAGGTTGCTGATGGAATCGAAGCTGCACCAATCGCAGAAGCTCGAAGCCATCGGCACCCTGGCCGGCGGCGTGGCACACGATTTCAACAACATGCTTGCCGTGATCCTCGGGTACACCGACCAGGCCTTGAAGAACCTGTCCGCCGAGCACCCGGTCCACACGACGCTGCAGGAAGTGAAGACTGCCACGCAGCGCTCCATCGACCTCGTTCGCCAGCTGCTGACCTTTGCCCGCAAGCAGGTCATTTCCCCGAAGGTGTTCGACCTCAACGATGCCGTGATGGACATGCTCAAGATGCTGAGAAGGCTGATCGGTGAGAACATCGAGCTGCTCTGGATCCCATGTAAGGATCTATCACCGGTGAAGATGGACACCTCACAGATCGATCAGTTGCTGACCAACATATTGGTCAACGCCCGCGACGCGATATCCGGTGCAGGCAAGGTGACCATTGAGACCGGCCATGCCGAGTTCGACAAGGATTACTGCGCGCGTCACGTCGGGTTCACCCCGGGTCAGTTTGTCATGCTGGCGATCAGCGACAGCGGCTGCGGCATGGGCAAGGATACCTTGTCCCGGATTTTTGAGCCCTTCTTCACCACCAAGCCGCTGGGACATGGAACGGGGCTTGGACTTGCCACCGTGTACGGCATCGTCAAGCAGAACAACGGCTTCATCAACGTGTACAGCGAACCGGGGAAAGGCACAACATTCAAGATCTACCTGCATCGTTGCAGCGAGGCGGACGAGACGGCTGCAGCCCTGCCGCGGGAACATGCCGAGCCCCAGACAGGCACGGAGACCGTGCTTTTGGTCGAGGACGAGGAGGCCCTGCTCACACTCGGGGAGATCATGCTCAAAGAACTGGGCTACACCGTGATTGCCGCCGGCAGTCCGAACCAAGCCATCAGGCTAGCCGGCGAATACGCGGGCGACATCCACGTGATATTGACCGACGTGATGATGCCGGAAATGAGCGGCCGCGACCTGCAGCAACGACTGAGCCTCCTGCGGCCGGGAATGAAATGCCTCTTCATGTCGGGTTACACCGCCAACAGCATCGCCCACCGTGGCATGCTCGACGAAGGCGTCCACTTCCTTGCCAAGCCTTTTTCCAGCGAAACGCTTGCCGAGCAACTGCGCGAGGTGCTGTCCGGATGACGGAGGCAATTGACCATGGATGAGATCCTTGTCGTCGAAGACAGCCGGACGCAGGCCGAGGAGTTGAAGCACATCCTCGAGGCAGAAGGCTACCAGGTCACGGTCGCGGCCAACGGCAGGGAGGCTTTGGAGTCGCTCGCCCTGCGGCTGCCCGCCGCCGTGATCAGCGACATCGTCATGCCGGAGATGGACGGTTTCACCCTGTGCCGCAGGATCAAGGAAGACACACGCTCCCAGACAGTGCCGGTCATCCTTGTTACCGCATTGCGCGACCCCGACGATGTGATCCGCGGCCTGGAGTGCGGCGCGGACAATTTCATAACCAAGCCGATGGACACGCGGTATTTCAAGGCTCACCTGCAGAGCTTGCTGCTCAACCGAGACCTGTATTCCCAGGATCAAACGCAGATGGGCATCGAGGTGTTCTTCGGCGGGCAGAAGCACTTCATCAGCTCAAACCGCCTGCAGATTCTCAACCTGCTTCTCTCCACCTACGACAGCGCGGTGAAGGTCAACCAGAGGCTTGTTGACGCCGAATCGAAGGTGGAGGAACACTCCCGGGCCCTCAGGAGCGTTGAAGAGCAGTTCGCGCAGGCGCAGAAGATGGAGGCTGTCAGCAGGCTGGCGGGGGGGGTTGCGCACGATTTCAACAACATGCTCATGGTCATCCAGGGGTTCACCGACATCATGCTCAGAAGCACTCCAGCCGAAAGCACGCATGTTCGCTATCTACAAGAGATCCGCAAGGCAACCGACAGGGCCGCCTCGGTCTCCGACCAGCTCCTCGCCTTCAGCCGCAAGAAGGTGTTCCAGCTGGAAATCTTCGACCTCAACTCGCTCATCGGGGAGACGACAAAGCTGCTCAATCGTCTCCTCGGCGAGAGTATCGCACTGGAGCTGTCGCTCGCCCCCGAGCGCTGCAGCATCAGCGCGGACCGCAGCCAGGTCGTGCAGATCCTCATGAACCTCGCCGCGAACGCCCTGGACGCCATGCCGAATGGAGGAACGCTCACGCTGAAAACCTCCTGCGGGCATCTGGACGAAGAGCAGCGGAAGCACCTTCCCGAAGCGCGTCCCTGCCGCTATGTGGTGCTCACGGTGGGCGACACAGGCATCGGGATGGATGCGGAAGTTCTCGGGCATCTGTTCGAGCCGTTCTTCACGACCAAGGAGATCGGCCGTGGCACTGGCCTGGGGCTGGCCACCGTGTACGGCATCGTCAAGCAGAGCGGCGGCTTCATCCGGGGCGCGAGCGAGCCGGGTAAAGGCGCCGAGTTTTCTCTTTACCTTCCCGAGACCGACCCTGGGGACGAGAAATCGGCGCCCGATCCTGCCATGGTTCCGCCGGTGGCCCGCGAGGTCATCCTGCTCGTGGAAGACGAGGAAAGCGTCCGGGCCGCCACCAGGCAGATTCTGCAGGAGAATGGGTACACGGTCGTCGAGGCGGACAACGGCCGGAAGGCTCTCGACATGTTCCCGCTTCTTGCGAAGAAACCCGACCTGGTGCTCAGCGACATCGTGATGCCGGAGGTCGGCGGAGCTGAGATGGCGGAGCAGCTGCGGCGCCTGCATCCGTCGCTGCCGGTGATATTCATGTCGGGGTATTCGGACCAGAGGGCACAGGAAGCCGCGCGGCTCCTGCCTCTCAGCGTTCTGCTGCAAAAGCCGGTGCAGCGGAAGATCCTGCTCGCCGCGATTCGGAAGGCGCTGGATGAAAGATGACCAGCGAAAAATGGTCCTTAAAAGGGAGAAGTGAAGAGTGACAGACGGGGAAGCGGGGAAAACGATCCTCCTGGCCGATGACGAACCGGGCATCCTGAAGCTCCTGAAGACCCTCTGCGAGGGCATGGGCTACCGGACGATCGAAGCGTCGAACGGCTTCGAGGCTGTGGAAATGACCGTCCGCTTCCTGCCGGACCTTGCGATCATGGACGGTTCGATGCCGGTGAAGAGCGGTTTCGAGGCCATCCAGGAGCTGAAGGCCAACCTGCTCACGGAGCACATCCCCATCGTCATGCTGACGGGTCTTCAGACACGCGAGGACCGGCTGAAGGGAATCTCGGCCGGCGCGAACGACTTTCTCACCAAGCCTGTCGATGCCGAGGAGCTCTCTCTCAGGGTCAGGAACAACCTGAAGATCAAGGAATACCACGATTTCCTGAAGGATCACGCCATGATCCTCGAGGAGCAGGTCCGCAAGAGGACGATGGAGCTTCACCGGACCCTCGACGAGCTGGTGAAAGCGGGCGAACTGGTCACGCAGGGCTACCTCGATACGATCTTCCGGCTCGCCGTGGTCTCCGAGTACAAGGATGAGGAAACGGGCACGCACATCAAGCGGATCAGCTACTACACGAAGGAGCTCGCCTCCACCCTCGGCATGGACGCCGATTTCACGGAAGGGATCTTCCACGCTTCCATCATGCACGACATCGGAAAGGTAGGGATTCCCGACAGCATCTTGTTGAAACCGGGCGCCTTGAGCCCCGGGGAATGGGAAACGATGAAGTCTCACACCGAGAGCGGCGCCCGAATTCTCAGCGGTTCGAACTCCCCCTATCTGAAAATGGCTGAGGCGATCGCGCGATCCCACCACGAGCGCTGGGACGGGAGCGGGTACCCGTCGGGATTGAGCGGAGAGTCCATTCCCATGGCAGCACGGATCACGAACATCGCCGACCAGTACGACGCGCTCCGGACGCGGCGTCCGTACAAGCCGGCCTTTTCCCACGCGGAGGCCGTCCGCATCATCACCGAGGGTGACGGGAGGACCATGCCGCGGCATTTCGATCCACGGATCCTGCGGGTTTTTTCCGCTCACGCCGGGCGCTTCGAAGAGATCTACGAGGAAAAGAAGGATGGCTGACGAAGGACGAGTGATCAGCGTCCTGATCGTGGAGGACAGCGCCACGCAGGCGGAGAAGCTCAGGGCGAGCCTCGAGGCGCATGGCTTCGCGGTCGCGGTGGCCGCCGACGGTGCCGAGGGGATCACGGTCGCCCGTGAACACCGGCCGGACATCGTGGTCAGCGATATCGTCATGCCCGGTATGGATGGCTACGGGTTGTGCAGGGCGATCAAGGCCGACGAGGGCCTGAAGGGCACGCCGGTGATCCTGCTCACGAGCCTGTCCGACCCACAGGATGTCATCAGGGGCCTGGAGTGCGGCGCCGACGGCTTCATCGTGAAAACCGGCTCGGAAACTCTCGTCCTCGAGGGCATCGAGCGGTTGCTGAGAAACCGCGAGCTGAATGCCCGCGAGAGTGACCCGTCGGGGATCCGGACCCGGTTCGACGGACAGGAACGCCGGATTGTCGCAGAGCCGCAGCGGATCTTCGACTTTCTCATCTCAACCTACGACGCGGCAATGCGCAGCAACCTCGAGCTCATCGGGGTGCGTGACGAGCTCCGCATGTTGAACGATCAGCTCGAGACGAAAGTGAAGGACCGCACCGAGGAGCTCTCGGCGATGCATCAACAGCTCTGGCACGCGGCGAAGCTCGCGACCGTCGGCGAGTTGACGGCCAGCATTGCCCACGAGTTGAACAACCCGCTCCAGACCGTGAGCCTGCACGTCGAATCGCTTTCAACGCGGCTTTCCGGCGACCAGGCCGCGCTCAAGGCGCTTTCGGTGGTGGAGAATGAGCTGGACCGGATGGCCAACCTGGTGAAGAACCTGCTGCAGCTCAGCCGGCGGGAAGAGCAGCGGATCTCTACGGTGAACGTGGCGGAAGAGGCCGCAAAGACTGTCGAGCTCCTCCACTACCACCTGCGAAAGTGCGGCATCGAGGTGAAGAAGGATCTTCCGCCCGACATCCCCATGATCAGCGCTGATCCCGAGCAGCTCCGGCAGGTCTTCCTGAACCTCTTCATCAACGCGAGCGACGCCATGCCTTCGGGAGGGATCCTGACGCTCCGCGCACGCGGCGGACAGAACCTCCTCATCGAGATCGTCGACACGGGCACCGGCATCGCCGCGGCTGACCTGCCGCGGGTGATGGAGACATTCTTCACGACAAAGCCTCCGGGCAAGGGAACGGGATTGGGCCTGCCGATCTGCCGGCGCATCGTGGAAGCCCA
>JAPLGR010000732.1 GCA_026390045.1 Chloroflexota bacterium
GGCATCAGTGGTCAATGGGAACACCCGCCTCGATGGATGCCTTTCCTGCAGGCGCGGTGACATAGGGCTTACCTAGGCCCGCGTTCCATCCACATCCCACATCCCAATGCCGGCAGTGCTTTCGATTCGAGCACTGCCGGCATTTCGAGTCCCTCAGGAGAACCGCATGGACGAGACAATCTCTGGCCTCGACGCCGAGGCCTATCTCTTTGAACCGCCCGAGACGGTTTGGGACCGCGTTCTGATCCAGGACCACGCTACCTGGCTTGACCACAAGGACATGGAGGCCCTTGTCAGGGCAGCCGAGCGCACGCGGGCTGTCAACTGCGACATCCCGCGTGAGGCCTGGATCGGGTTGTATGCATCCGGCAATCCCCTCAAGCTGGCGCCCCCTCCGGGCATGGCTGTCCTTCACTCGCTCTTCCGCCGCGCACAGGAGCTCCCCGAGTGGGGGTGCCTACGGCTTGCCGTCGGCATGGACCCGATCGCCGCCGCCTTCGGAGCCGCGCACTTTGCCACCGAACTCATCGACAAGCTCCCCCCGGAAGTGAAGGAGCCAATGGAGACCGCTCAACGAGCACGCGACCGCGCCCAGCAACTCCAGGACCGGCTCACGGTTGCCCGGTCCCTTGCTGATGGAGCCGGATCGGCTGGACAGCCGCCGGGCATGACGAAGCAGAATCTTGAGAGCTTGATCACCCAGGTCGAGTCGGACCTGGCCGATGCGGGGGATCAGGCTGCCGCATCCGAGCAGGCTGCGCTGCAAGCGCTCGACGCGGCCCAGGCGCGCACGGCCCAATCGCTGGCCACGGCGATCAACCAGTCGGCGGACGATCTGTCCGCCCTTCAGAACGCGGCGGCCGAGTTCGGTGTCGGCTGGGGACTTGGCGGCGCCCGCACCGTCACGCGGGAGCAGATTGCAGGGCTTGAGCAGCTGTCCGAATACCTGCGCAAGTCCCCGTCGCTCAAGCAGATCCTTGAATCGCTCGGCTGGGCCAAGTCGCTCGTCACGCGTGAACGGCGCAGGAGCACTCGCGGCCGTCGGACCTTCACCCACTACAAGATCCAGGACCTCAACCTGGAGACGCTCGCCCCCGACGAGCTGGTCTCGATGATCGCCTTCGACCCGTCGTCGCCTATCTACCTCGACTTCCTGTGCCGCACCCTCGACGGCGACCTGCTGCACGCCCAGTTCGAGGGCGAGGACTACGCCGGCAGGGGGCCGATCGTCTTCCTGCGGGACGAATCGGGATCGATGCACGGCCTGCGCCGTGCGACCGCCTGCGCCCTGCAGCTGGCTCTGATGGTCGAAGCGCGCAGGGAAGGCCGCCGGTTCGTCTCGATCCCGTTCTCCGATCTCGGCCAGCTCCAGGTCTACGACCCCGGCCCAAGGCCCAATCCCCAAGAACTGGTCGCGCATCTGGACACCACCTACGGCGGAGGCACCGAACCGTACGGGCCGCTCCGCAAGGCTATCGAGCTGATCCGCTCCGATCCATCCCTTCGCGCGGGCGACATCCTGTGCATCACCGACGGGGACTTCGGCCCGCCGCCGAAGGGCTTCCTTCAACTCCTGCAAGAGGCGAGAGCGGATCCAGGGCTCAAGCTTGTCACGGTCGTGATCAACGGCCGGGCAGGACAGGCCAACTTTGCTGACCGCGTGGTCATGATCAACGACATCGTTCGCGACCGCGAGCGCCTGGCCCAAGCCATCGGCCCGCTGCTCTAGTGGAGAAACCCATGCACCTGATCACAGCCCCGCCAGGCGCGGGCAAGACCCGCCGCCTGGTCTCTGAGATCCAGGCGAGGCTCCAGGAAGGGGTCTCGCCGTACACCATCGTGGCCACCACCTTCACCCGTGAGGCGGCACGCGAGATCGCCGACCGGCTTGGCCACGACGTGCCCATCCGCACGCTCCACGGCCTCGGGCACTGGCTGATTCGCCTGGCGCGCCAGACCCGCGGCGACACGGTCCCCCGGATCGTCTCCGAGGACAAGTCCCTGGCCATCATGGAGCGGGCCATCAAGGAACT
>JAPLGR010000405.1 GCA_026390045.1 Chloroflexota bacterium
ATCTTGATCGTCGATGACGAAGAGACCGCCCGCTCGTTCGTGAGCGAAGCCCTGCACGACGCCGGCTACGAGACTACCCAGGCCGGCGACTTGGCGCAGGCTGGCCGTTCCCTGGATGTCGGCGAGGCAGACATCGTCCTACTAGACGTTAACCTGCCGGACGGCTCGGGGCTCAGCCTGCTCGACCGTATCGCTCGCGAGAACCCGAGCCCTCCCGTCATCATGATCACCGCGTACGGCGAAGTCGAGATGGCCGTCGAGGCGATGAAGAAGGGCGCGCAGGACTTCCTCCAGAAGCCGCTCGATTTCGAGCGCCTCCTCTCCGCCGTCGAGCGCGCCCGCGAGGTCGTTGCCCTTCGCCGCGAGCTGGCCCTCCTGCGCGCTACCACCCACGGCGAGGTCGAATGGGTCGCCGGCGAGACTCCGGCTATGACGCGCATCATCGACGAGGCGAAGCGCGCCGCAGCGGCATCGGCCTCCGTCCTCATCACCGGCGAAACCGGCACTGGCAAGGAGATCCTAGCCCAGGCCATTCGCAATTGGGGACCGCGCCGCGACAAACCGTTCGTCCCCATCAATTGCGCCGCCCTCCCGGACACCATGATCGAGTCGGAGCTCTTCGGTCATGAAGCGGGCGCGTTCACCGGCGCCCAGAAGCGCAAGCCGGGCCTGATTGAGGTCGCTGACACGGGCGTGCTCTTCCTCGATGAGATCTCATCCACGAAGATGGACACCCAGGCCAAGCTGCTCCGGGTCCTGGATGAGCAGCGCTTTCGGCGCGTCGGCGGCGTGAACGAGATCGCGGTTGACATCCAGATCCTGGCTGCGTCCAATCGCGACCTGCCCGGCATGATCCGCGACGCCTTGTTCCGCGAGGACCTCTACTATCGCCTCAAGGTGGTTGACCTGCATCTGCCGCCCCTGCGCGAACGGCTGGCTGACATCCCCGCCCTAGTCGGGAAGTTCATCCGCCAATTCAGTCAACGGACCGGCCAGGGCATCACCGGGATCACCCCCCGGGCAATTGATGCGCTGAAGGCCCACCGCTGGCCAGGGAACATCCGCGAGCTCAGACACACCATCGAGCGTGCGGTCCTGTTCTGTGACGACGAGGTCATCGACCTGGGACACCTCCCGCCCGAGTTCCAAGCTCTCGCTTCGCCCCCCGCCTAGCCTGGCACGCCTCTTGCACTGGTCGCCTCCAGATTCGACGCCAGGAGGCGACCATGGCTATCCCCCTCAAACTCCACGAAGTGCAGATCCTGTTTGCGGCGGCTGCCTTCGGCATGGGCTGCCTGTCCATCATCTTGGGCATGCTGGTTCTGTTGACCCGCGGCTACTCGAGCGAGGTCAAGGCCCTGGCTTCCCACACCGCCAGGCTGGGCAAGAAGGGCGTCACGGACGAGGCCACCGCGCTCGTCAGTTCCGCCTCGGAACTCATCACATCGCTCAACCAACTCGTCCGCACCGCTAGCGGCGTCGGCACATTCCTGCTTCTCGCGGGCATGACGATGATCGCCGCATCCTATTGGGTGGTGACGCAGATCCAGTGGCCCGCCTGAGTGAGGCATCCATGCCGAACGATAGCGAATTGATTGTCTCCGTCCAGGACGATGCAACGTCCTCCGGCGCGCGGGAAACGTTGGGGCGCTGGATGCGCATCCCGGGGCGAGCGCTCTGCACAGCGGCGCGGAAGCGGGTCGGACGCAGGAGATCGCCCGTGTCGTTTCGGCGAAGCCGGACATGTGGCGCTCGCCTCTGGCGCTTGCATGGCCCAACCTCCCCCACCCTGCTGACATCGCCAGGGAACTGCTTGCCGTGGGCGAACCGTCCGGCGTTTCGCTGCTCGCGAATGCAGTGCTCGCCTCAGGTTCCCCCGTCGAGGCCGCAGCCAACTTGCACGAGCTGCTGGGCAAGGACGCCCCCATGGCGCTGTCCGGACTGGTCGACGCAGGCGAACACGATCTGGTCGCGGCGCTCGTGGCCAACCTTCCCGAGGTGAGGGGCTCACCGGACACCGCCGAATCCAGTCTGGACGCGGCCATCCGCGCGCAGGCGCAGGGCGATCTATCTCTTGCCCGGGAAACACTCATCAGCGGTTGGGACCGCGCCACCGAAATGGGCGCATCGTTTGGCGACCGACTTGCGGACGTGGCGATCGCTCAGGGCGATCCTGTGTCCGCCTGCGAAGCGCTCAAGCGCGCCTTGCTCCTTCAGCCGACGCGGGAGCGCCGCGCTCGAGTCGCCGCCCTACTTGCTGAGATGGGACGCACTGTCGAAGCACAGGAATGGCTGGCAGAGTTGCCCGAAACGACGACCGAGCACATCGCCGCGGCTCTGGTCACCCTCGCAGCCGGAGATCACCGCCTGGCGGCCGAGCACGCAGGCCATGCGGTTGCAGGCCTTTCATCCGAACCCGGCATCAGCGCTGCATGGTTGCAGCGATTGGCGTCTGCTTCGCAGAAGCTTGAGCATTCGCACCTCGCCGTCCCCGTCCTAGAACGGCTTTCACGATTGCGGCCGGAGGATGTCAACATCCGCGCGTCGCTGGCAAAGCACCTACTCGCCGCTGGGCAAGCGGATGCGGCAGCCACGCAAGCGCTCGCCCTGTGCGGGATGCAGCCCGCCTCAGACGACGCACGCCGCTTGCTCGCCCGATCCATGCAGGCCGCCAGCAAGACCGAGCAGGCCTTCGCCCAGTGGGATGCCATTGCCGATCCAACTCCCGAGGACCGCCTTGCGGCAGGCGAGTGCGCATTGTCAGCAGGCAAGCCGGAAGAAGCGATGCGAATCGCTCGAAGCGTCCTGTCCTCCAGCCCGGGTTCGCCGACTGCCTTGACGATGCTCGGCCGCGCACTGATTGCAGCTGGCAAGCCAACCGAGGCGCTGGCACACTTGCAGGCCGCATGCGCAGCCAACCCGCGGCAGCCCGCCGCCTGGACGGCCATTGCAGCGTGTCAGGCCGCATCTGGCGACCCGCAGGCGTCCGGAAACACATTGGCAGCAGCGGTCCAGGCGGCCCCCGGCGACGGCGGCCTGTGGCATGCCTATGCCACGTGGCTTCGGAAAGAGGGCCGGACGAGCGAGGCCCTCGAGGCAGCCGCCAAGTCGGCTGCTGAGGCAGACACGCCGATCGAATGGCGTCTCGACTACGGGGAACTCCTGACCGACATGGGGCACTCCGACCAGGCCGCCGACGTCCTCCGCGACG
>JAPLGR010000331.1 GCA_026390045.1 Chloroflexota bacterium
TGCCATCCTGGATGGCGAGAATCCGCAGGACCTCAGCAAGATGCCCATCGGATTGAATGCCTCGGTGGATGTCATCGCCGGCCGTGCGGAGAACGCGTTGCTGGTGCCCATTGAGGCGCTGCGCGAGATCGATACGGACACCTATGCCGTGTTCGTTGTCCAGGCGGACGGGAGCCTCGCGCTTCGATCAGTGGAAGTTGGGCTGCAGGACCTGACCTGGGCGGAGATCAAGTCCGGCCTGCAGGCCGGCGAGGTCGTGTCCACCGGCCTGGTGGAGACCAGCCAATGACCGCCCCCGCGCTGATCGAACTCCGGGATCTGTCCAAGCGGTACGGCACCGGCGAGGGCGAGGTGGTGGCACTGGATCACGTGACCCTGTCCATCGATCGCGGCGAGTTCGTCGCCATCATGGGGCCCTCAGGCTCCGGCAAGAGCACGCTGATGAACATCCTCGGCTGCCTTGACCGGCCGACCGAGGGGACCTATTTCCTGGACGGCGAGGATGTGGGCGCGCTCGACAAGGCCCAACTTGCCGCACTGCGTAATCGGGAGTTCGGATTCGTCTTCCAATCCTACAACCTGCTGGGCCGGACCAGCGCGGTGGAGAACGTCATCCTCCCCATGCTGTATGACCGGGTCAACTCCCGCACGCCGGAGGAGCGCCTGGCACGGGCGGCGGAAATGCTCGAGTTGGTCGGGCTCGCCAACCGCGCGCAGCATCAGCCGCACGAGCTTTCGGGCGGCCAGCAGCAGCGCGTGGCCATCGCCCGCGCCCTGGTCAACGATCCGAGCGTGATCCTGGCCGATGAGCCCACAGGCAACCTGGACAGCAAGTCGGGGCTTGAGCTCATGGGCCTGCTGCAATCGCTGCATGCCTCTGGCCGGACGATCGTCATGGTCACCCACGAGCCGAAGCTGGGCTCCCTTGCCGACCGCATCCTGCACATGCGCGACGGGCAGGTGGAGACCGACGTGACGAACGGTTCATCGATCAAGAAGGCCGAGGCGGAGGTGGTTGCATGAACCCCCGCGAGTTTCTTCGCACAGCCTGGGAGAGCATCCGCAAGAACAAGCTGCGCTCGTTCCTGACCATGCTGGGCATCATCATCGGCACCGCCTCGGTCATCATCATGGTGGCAGTCAGCGCCGGCACCGAGGCTGCGATCACGGAACAGATCACCAGCCTGGGCAGCAACCTGGTCTTCCTCACCGGCTCCTTCTCCCGTGGCGGCCCCATGGCGATAGGCTCATCGAGCACCGGGCTTGTCTACGATGACGCTCTGGCCATCCAGGAAGGCATCAAGGGGGTGGATGGCGTGATCGTTGAGCAGGGCTCCACCGAGACCGTCCGCGCCGGGAGCGTCAGCCTCGACAATGTCGAGATCCTCGGCACAACGCCGGACTTCCCCAAGGTGCGTGATGTGGAGGTGGCGACCGGGCGCTTCACTACGGAGACCGATGTCGAACGCAAGTCCAAGGTCGCCGTCCTCGGTTCCGGGCTGGCCCAGGAGTTGTTTGGCGACAGCGATCCGATCGGTCAGACGGTGACTGCCGGAACCACCAAGCTCAGCGTGGTCGGCGTCATGGCGCCGAAAGGCAGCGTGGGCGGCACCGATTTTGACAACCGCCTGTACACGCCGATCACCGTGGTCTTCCAGAAGTTTTCCGAGTTCGGATTCGGTCGGGTCACCGGCGACCGGGTACGCGCCATCACAGTCGCCCTCGCCCAGGACACGGACCTCGACGCCACCGTCCTGCAGATCCAGTACCTGCTCTGCAAGCGCCATGGTGTGTCAATCGACTCGGCGGATTTCAGCGTCACCACGCAGGACGACATCATCACCACACAAGAGTCCACGACGGCCTCGTTCCGGTCGCTGCTCTCCTGGGTCGCCGGCGTGTCGCTGATCGTCGGCGGCATCGGCATCATGAACATCATGCTGGTCAGCGTGTCCGAACGGACGCGGGAAATTGGCCTCCGCAAGGCGGTCGGGGCCCGAAACTCGGCCATCCTGACCCAGTTCCTGGTCGAGGCCGTCGT
>JAPLGR010000251.1 GCA_026390045.1 Chloroflexota bacterium
CATGTGGGCAACTGGCCCGGAAAGACGGTGGAGCAGAAGAGCGGCGTTTGCACCCACGAAGGCAAGGAAGTCCGAGTGGTCGACCTCCCGGGGACCTACAGCCTGACGGCCAACTCAGAGGAAGAGCGGATCGCGCGGGACTTCATCATCCATGAACGCCCCGACGTCGTGGTCGTCATAGTCAACGCTGCGGCGCTGGAACGCAACCTGTACTTGCTGGCCGAACTGCTGGCACTCCCCCAGCCTGTGGTCGTGGGGCTCAACATGCTGGACGTCGCCGAGCAACAAGGGATGCGGGTCGAGCCTCATGTCCTGGAGGCAGCGCTGGGCGTCCCTGTGGTGCCGATGGTCGCCTCTCGAAACCAGGGGGTGCACGAACTGATGCATCGGGCCCTGGGCCTGGCCCGCGATCCAGCGAGCTTCGCTCCCCAGCGGCCGACCATGCGTGCAGAGCACCAAGAGACACTCGCCGCGATCCAGGCGCTGCTCGCCGGCCGGATCCCGAAACCCTACCCCGAGGACTGGATCGCACTCAAGTTACTCGAAGGGGACGGGGAGGTCACACAGAGAGCACAGGCCCAAGCCGGAGACGTCTGGCCGGAGATCGAGGCGCTCTTGAAGCAACACGAGGATGCCTTCGTGGACATCGCCCGGGGGCGTTACGAGTGGATCGGGCGCATGGTTCGGGCTGCTCTCTCGCGGTCGCGTCCCGGCGTGATCACCCTCACCGATCGCCTGGACCGGGTGGCCACTCACCCTTTCTGGGGGCTGGTACTGCTGCTAGGCATTTTCGGATTGGTCTTCTGGCTCACGTATGCGGCAGCTATGCCGGTGGTGAACTGGCTCGGCACGAAGGTCGTCTCCTCCATGGCGGAGGGTGCGCGTCAGGTTCTTGCTCCTGCTCCGGAGTGGCTGGCCAGCCTGCTGGTGGATGGCCTGATCGCTGGCGCAGGGGCCGTCTTGGCGCTCGTGCCCGTCATGATCGTCTTCTTTGCCGTACTGGGCTTGCTGGAGGACGTCGGCTATCTGGCGCGGTCGGCGTATGTGATGGATCGCTTCATGCACTGGGTGGGGCTTCACGGACGCTCCTTCCTGCCGTTGTTTGTCGGCTTTGGCTGCAACGTGCCGGGGGTGATGGGGGCGCGCATTGTCGAGGACCGACGTGCCCGACTGTTGACCGTCCTGCTCATGCCGCTGGTGCCGTGCACCGGGCGCATGGCAGTGATCGCTTTCTTGGCTCCAGCCTTTTTCGGTGCGAACGCGGCGGTCGTCACCTGGGGTTTGGTGGCCGGAAATGTCGCCCTGCTGTTCTTGATCGGCATGGCGATCAATCGGGGCCTGTTCAGAGGCGCGCGTTCAGCCTTCATCATGGAAATGCCGCTCTACCACCTCCCGAACGCCCGGACCATCGGCCTATACGTCTGGCACAACGTCTGGGCATTCGTCAAGAAGGCTGGCACGATCATCTTGCTGGCCTCGGCCACCGTCTGGCTGCTCTCCTACCTGCCGGGCGGCGAGGTCGAGGGAAGTCTGCTGGCCAGGTTCGGGCGCTGGCTGGAACCCGCCGGGCGATGGCTGGGTTTGGGGGATTGGCGGCTGATCATCGCATTGCTGTCCAGCTTTGTTGCCAAGGAGAACACGATTGCAGCGCTGGGAGTTCTGTATGGGAGTAAGGCAAAGCTGGGGCTGGCTGAGCAGGTTGCCAGGACTCTGACCCCGGCGGCAGGGTTGGCTTTCCTGGTCGTGCAGATGACCTTTGTCCCCTGCGCGGCGACGTTGGCGGCGATCAGGCAGGAGACTGGCGTGTGGAAGTGGCCCGCTTTCAGCGTGGGCCTGTTGTTGGTCGTCTCGTTCGGGGCCGCGGTCATTGTCTACCACTTGGCCCGCGTGATGGGTTGGGGAGCATGACATGTCGCAACGCTCGATCTACGAGATCCAGGCTGACCTTTGCCGGAGTATGGCCAGCGCCACACGGATCCGAATCGTCCACGTCTTGCGGGATGAACCTCAGCGGGTTGGGGATATTGCCAGGCTCATCGGGCTGCCGCCGACGACAGTCTCCCGGCACCTGGGGGTCCTGCGCAATGGAGGCATCGTCATTGCCCAGCGCCGGGCGCGGGGCACGCTCTATCAGATTGCCAATCCCAAGATCGTCCATATCTGCGATCTGATGCGGGAGGTGCTGGTTGAAGAGGCAAGCCGCCGTTCTCGACTTGTCGAGGCATCGCCAGATGAGCATTCTCGATGATTTGCTGCTGACCCTCGGACCAGATGGGCCAGTGCGCTCGGTCTTGGTGGGTGCTCACTGGACAGCTGTCTGCAGCCGGCATTGTGGCTTGGCCTCAACGCTGACGGGGAACAAACCGCATGGCCACGAGCGGGTGCGCGAGGTAGGACGCCTGCACCTCAAGACGGCGCTCCAGCTGGTTGAGCTGGCACGCTCAGACAACCTGCTGGAGGCAAGCATCGGCGTGGCGGCCATCAACTCCTTGATCCAGATCGAGCAGGAGCACGTCCTGGAGAGCAACGCCGGGGATGTCCTGGCCGAGCATGGTCGGGGTCGGGCCGTGGCGCTCGTCGGGCACTTCCCATTCATCCCGGAGCTTCGGCCGCTGACGAAGGAACTGTGGGTGATTGAGCAGCATCCGAGCGAGGACGAGCATCCGGCTGAGGCTGCCGCCGATCTCATCCCGCAGGCCGATGTTGTCGCCATCACGGGGACGGCGCTCATCAACCACACCCTGGAGAGCCTGCTTGCCCTGTGCCGCCCAGGGAGCTTTGTGATGATCTTGGGGCCGAGCACGCCTCTGTCGCCCGTGATCTTTGAGCATGGCGTCGCGATGCTCTCCGGTGCGTGGGTGGTCGATGAAGAGGCGGCGATCCGCACGATCAGCCAGGGGGCCACCTTTCAACAGGTGGAGGGGGTGCGGCTGGTCGCAATGAGCAAGGAAGGACTTGCACGATGATGGACCTCTGGATGGATCCTGCTGGCGGCGTGCCCTCGCCCTTCCGGCTGCCGTCGAACACCCCGATCCGGCGTTCCTGCTGTGGGTGTTTCCCTGCCCATCAGGGACCCGCGACTTCGCTGACCTTTCCATATCGGACAGTTCCAGGGCATGCTCGCGAGATCAGATCCGTGCCGCCTCAATCCGGTTCTCGATGGTTGCACTGAATGACCCGGGGGCAACTTCCACGAGGTGAAGGACAAGGAAATCCCAGAACGCGGCCCTGCAAATGGACATCACGCGCTGTCTGCCGGATCTCGACGCGAGCACAGACTGCGGACCGCCTGCCACGCCTTGTGCAGCCAGGCACAGGATATGGGCAATGAGTGCTCCGCCAAGTGCTGAATGCCTTCCGGGCAGCCGCGCCGGCAGACCGCTTGGCCTGCCATGACGGGATCTAGGAGCAATACCTGGCACGATTCCGAAGGCCTCGTCCGGCTCATCGACCAACACCTGCAG
>JAPLGR010000376.1 GCA_026390045.1 Chloroflexota bacterium
CGCGCTTGAGCGGAATGTAGGATGAGACGACATCGACAACGTCGCTTGACGATTGTACCTGTTCCACAATGTGCTGCGGTATCATGTTTCCCTGGCACCCCATGCCCTGTGCGCCGCCACGCTCTCGTGCGGGGCGCCACGCGCGATCATGGCCTCCAGTCGCTCCATGCCGATCTTCGCCAGGAGCTTCTCGGCGGCCTGCATCACCCGCATCGTGGCCACCTGCACCCCCAGCACATTGTCCCCGCTCCGTGTCACTACATCGTAGGAAAACCACCCCGACCAATTGACACGTTGCAGGTAGTAGAGGGTCTCCAGTAGATCCCACACGTGCACCGAGCCAGGGATCATATCCCAATCCCAGTCGCACCCGTTGTCGTTGAAATGGGTGTAGAAGAGCCTGCCCGCATCCTCGATCAGGGCGCACGTGGCGGCGGGCGCCTCCCCGGCGATCAGGGCATGGCCTACATCGAAGGTAATGCCCACGTTTTCCAGCCCCACCTGGTGACACAGGTGCAAGGCCCGCCCCGCGTCGGCCAACGTGCAGTAGTTGCGCGACTCCTTTGTCTTGTACTCCAAGCTCACGCGCACGTCGCTGCGGTGACTGGCAGCCTCGCGGATCCCCTCCACCAGCCAGCGCCACTGCGCCACGTAGTCGGCCTGAAAGGCATAGTTGTGGCCGTCGATGAGCGGGCAGCATGTTACGAGGTCTGTGTGGAGTGCTGCCGCCAGGTCCATGCAGGTCTTCAGGTCGCGGACGGCGTCTCCGCGTATGCCCTTGTCCATTGAGGTGAAAGATCCATTACGCCACTTCGCGTCGGCCTTGACATTCAAGTTGACGGCCGACACCGTCCAACCCGAGGCCAGCACCTGCTGGCATCCTGCCTCGAGGTCACGAAACTCCGCCGGATAGACCACCTCGATCCCTTGACAGCCTGGGATGGAGTGCAGAACGCTCAGTCGCTCCGCCAGGGAGCGAGGCTCAGTGTAGACGTGAAACCGATCCCGTTGCTGGCCCAGTAGACCCATATTGACGGAATGCCTGATTCCCATTTCACGCTCCTTTCGTATCTCCTCGGCGTCTCCGGTGCTCATCGACAATGGCCAGACTGAGAAGCGGCGCGCCGGCGCGGATGCGTCCTGTTCCGGGTGAAACGCTTACTGCCAGGAGGACGTCCGGGTCACGGCCACTCCCCATCACGGCCGCCAGCACCGCCGGCACATCCAGCCATCCCTGGCCCAGGATGCGCCCCACGACACGGTAGCCGATTGACGACTTCTCCACCGCAAAGTCCTTGAGGTGCAGTTGCGAGATGTACGGTCCCAGCGCTGCGACCGTCTCCATGGGGCGCTCCAGTTGCCCGGTCGAGTTCGCCGTATCCAGGCAGACTGTGAGCCATCGGCTGTCCATTCGCCGGATCAGATCTGCGAGCTGGGTGTTCCTCAGATCGCAGTGGTTCTCGATGGCCAATACCACGTGCCGTTCCTGGCAGCGTCTCAACGGCGGTTGCAGAGCCTCGGCGATCACTTCGGGGTCCGCGGCACCCAGGACGAGCCGCAGGGCTCGGCTGCCCAGCGTCGCCGCCAGGTCGACCTGCTCGAGGAGTGCGTCTACCTCCAGTCCGCGAGTCCCGATCTCGATAGCGACCCCAAGCCGTCGCGAGGCCCTGAGGAGCTCCTCCCGTTCCGCCGCCGTGAGCCTCGCCAGGGGCAGATTCTCACAGAACTG
>JAPLGR010000226.1 GCA_026390045.1 Chloroflexota bacterium
ACTTCGTGGTTACTCGCCCACTCGTCCAGGCTCACGGCCTCGTATCGGGTTCGTGTCCCTCAGGTCGCGGTTTTGCCTCCGGCTTCCTCCGGACCCCGCCTCACGACGACGCCCTTGCCCTTGGCTACGGTGGGTGCCATCCACCCCCGGGAAGGACTTCCACCTTCCTAGTCAGCGCCCATGCTGGGCGTACGAGAAAGTAGGGGCGAACCAGGCTTCGCCCCTACTCGTAGCGCAGCGCCTCAACGGGTTCGAGATCGGCGGCGCGCTTGGCGGGGTAGAGCCCAAAGAACAGCCCGACCGCAGCCGAGAACAGCGTCGCCAGCAGGATGGCATCCAGGCTGACGGCGGGATTCAGCTCGGCATCCGATGCCCGGGCAATGGCGCCGACCAGCATGGCTAGCCCGTACCCAAGGAGGATGCCAATCAGGCCGCCCACGAGCGAGAGCAGCGACGACTCAGCAAGAAACTGGATCAGGATGTCACGCTTGCGGGCGCCCAGGGCCTTGCGCAGCCCGATCTCGCGCGTCCGCTCGGTGACCGAGACCAGCATGATGTTCATGATCCCAATCCCGCCCACCAGCAGGGAGATCCCGGCCACACCGCCGAGGAAGATCGTCAGCACGCCGGTGATGGTCGCGGCAGTGGCCAGGAAGTCCTGCTGGGTGAAGACGGTGAAGTCGTCTTCGCCGATCCCCGAGCGATGCCGTGCCCTCAGGATGGCCGACACTTCCTCCGAGGCCAGCCCGACGGACTCGGCGTCGATCGCCTGGACAAGCAGCATGTCGACCTGGTTGGCCTGCGGGCGGCGGGTCAGGCGCGTCTGGGCCGTTGACAGCGGCACCATCACGACGTCATCCTCGCTTGAGAAGCTGGAGCCGCCCCTGGCGGCGGTCAGCCCGATGACGCGAAACGGTTGGCCATCGATGCGGACGGTCTCGCCCACCACGCCATCGCGGCGGCCGAAGAGACTCTCGGCGGTGTCCGGGCCGATCACTGCCACCGCGGCCCGCCCCTGCATGTGCCCCTCGTTCAGGAACTCGCCTTCGGTCACCTCAATCGAACGCATCGCCGCGTAGTCCGGCGTCACGCCGCTTGCCTGGGTGGTGTGGCTCTCCCCGGAATACGTCACCTCGACCGAGGCGGATATGACCGGGGCGACCGCCACGACCGACGGCGCGGCGAACGCCGCAGTGATGGCGTCGGCATCCTGCATGGTCAACGGCTTGGTGTTGCGCACGTCCTGGATCCCTCCGGACATCACGAACAGCAGGTTGGTACCCAGCCCGCCGATCGAGCCGGTGATCGTGTTCTCCGCGCCCCTACCGATGGCCAGCATGGCGATCACCGCGCCGACGCCGATGACGATGCCCAGAATGGTCAGCGCCGAACGCAGCTTGTTGGTGGTGAGGCTGTCGAGTGCGTCAAGGAAGCTCTGTCCCATGTCTCCGCCTCAGTCCGCTGTCCGCTCAGCCATCAGATTCGATCCGGCCGTCGCGCAGCCGGATGATGCGCTGCGTGCGAGCCGCAATGGCAGCGTCGTGGGTGACGAAGATCAGCGTCGTACCCTCCCGCTCATTCAGCCCCAGCAGGATGGTCATGATCTCCTCACCCGACTTCGAATCCAGATTGCCCGTCGGCTCGTCGGCCAGGATGATCGCCGGATCGTTCACCAGGGCGCGGGCGATGGCCACGCGCTGCTGCTGCCCGCCGGAAAGCTCATTGGGCCGGTGCCGCACGCGATCGCCCAGGCCGACGGACTCGAGGGCCTCGATGGCGCGCTGTCGCCTGCCTTCGGTCACGCCGGCGTAGCGCATCGGCAGCTCGACATTGGCCATCGCCGTCTGCCGGCCCAGCATGTTGAAACTCTGGAACACGAACCCAACCTTGCGGTTGCGGATCGCCGCCAGCTCGTCATCCTTCAGGTCGGCGACCTGGCTGCCATCGAGCACGTACGATCCAGCGGTCGGCCGGTCGAGGCAGCCCAACAGGTTCATCAACGTGCTCTTGCCGGAGCCCGACGGCCCCATGATCGCCAGCACCTCGCCGCGCCGCACGCGCATCGAGACGCCGTTCAGCGCCGGCACTTCGACCTCACCCATGCGGTAGATCTTGGTGAGATCGCTGGCCTCGATCACCCATTCTTCCACCATCAGCCGCCTCGCATCCCCTGCACAAACCCGGGTGCGCTGTTCTCACTGAAGACGAGCGGCGGATTGAGCACGATCAGGTCCCCCGCCTTCAGGTCGCCCTCCAGGATCTGGGAGTACGAGTCCGACGAAGCGCCCAGCGTGATCTTCACCTGCGCCAGCTGGCCATCGCGCATCACATACACCACGCGCTGCCCGTCCTGCACACGCACCGAGCGATTGGGGATCAGCAGCACATCCTCCAGCTGCGTGACGACGATGTCGACCGCGGCCGTCATCCCCGGCTTGATGGAGTCATCCGGGTCCAGAACTTCGACTTCCACCTCGAAGTTGACCACGCCCTGCACGGCCACCCCGACCTGGCCGACTTCGGTCACCTTCCCCTGGTACGACTTGTCCTGGATGGCGTCAAAGGTCAGCGTTGCGTCCTGCCCCACCTTGAGGCTGTCGATGTCGACCTCCGACACTTCAACGTCGACCAGCAGGTGCGAGAGGTCCGCCAGGCCGAAGGCTGCCGTCCCGGGCGTCACCAGGTCCCCCGGCTTGATGTCGACGGACGTGATGGTGCCGGCGAACGGCGCCGAGATCTGCGCCAACTCGAGGCTGGCGCGGGCTGCGTCGACACGCGCCTGAGCTGCGGCGACGTCGCCCTCGTTCGGCCCATCCTTCACGCGCTCATAGGCGCGGCGCGCGTCCTCCAGCGCCGCTTCCGCCACCGCCACTTCGCTATCGAGGATCGCCTGATCGCTATCTGTCGGCTTCCCCTTGTACCAGTTCAGTTCTCTGAGGGCGGTGTCCCGCCGCTGCTCGGCTGCATGCAGGTTGACCAAGGTCAGCGCCTTGTCGGAATCGCCTGAGGCTCGGTCGTGGAGAGCCTTGTAGTGATTGACTTCCTCATTGGCTAGCAGCAGCTTCGCCTCCGCTGCCCGGATGGTCTCGGGCGAGGCGCGGTAGCCCTCTTGCTGCACCGTCCAGCGGTACTCCGCGTCCTTCTGTGCATCTTCAGCGTTCGCCAGGGCAAGCTCGGCCTGCGCCTTCGCCGTGTTGGAGGCGAGGACATCCTCGAGCGCGCGCTCTGCTTCCACCAGGTCCGCCTGCGCCAGGATGACGTTGGCAGAGAGAGAGGTGCGTTCAAGCTCGGCCAGGATCTCGTCCCTCTTGGCCTGGTCGCCTGCTTTGGCTGTGACCTTGTCGACCGTTCCGGCCGTCTGGAACATCAGCGTGGCCGACTGATTGGCATGTACGGTGCCCGTGGCACCCACTTGTGCAGTCAGGGACCCCGTGGCGATTTCCTCAGTCTGGAAGCTTGATGCGGCGCTGCTCCGCGCTCGCGCCGACATTACCAATACTGCAATGACCACAACGGCGAGCACTCCGGCGGCAATCCAGATCCAACGTTTCTTCATTCGTCCGTATCCTCCACGAGCGGGCCCCGCGTGGAGGCCCGCCTGCTCGTCACATTCTACCGCGCCCGGCCAGCTCGGTCTCACACATCACTCATCTTCGTTTGGAGGGCCCCCTGCGACACGTCGCACGCAAGGCCAGCAAGCGCTTGCTGCCCATCCTGGCCTAGAAGCCCAGCCGGAAAGCCGGTTGCGGCGGGCGGAATAGGGCTAGCATGCGAGGCCCAGGGCCCAACCGGGACAATCGGATCGCGGGAAGGGCCTCGAAGGCACGCCTGAGCATAGACAACAAAGAAGACGTGAGGCCCTTCGCCC
>JAPLGR010000104.1 GCA_026390045.1 Chloroflexota bacterium
CTGGCATCGTCTGAGGCTAACGCGGCCACAACCGTGCTCTCGGTGACCATCGACTTGGGCCCGTGTCTGAACTCGAGGAAATGGAACGGCTCAGCATGGGTGAGCGTCATCTCCTTCATCTCCAGGCTGCCTTCGCTCGCCAGGCCGTAGCGATAGTGAGATCCGAGGTAGTAGATGCGGTCGTACGACAGGTCCGCGCCCAACGCCGTCGCCTGATCGGTGACCGCGTCGATGACTCTGGCCGAAAGGCCGGGGGTCTTTCGCAGTTCAGCCTGCAACGCCCCATTGCCGGCGAGCAATGCCGACATGGCGCAGACAGCCAGCCACATCGCGCTGAATGCCCGCGTTTGAGCGACGCTGACCTCTTGTGCCTCCGGGATGTTCACACAGACACCGCCGAGATCTCGCGGCCCCTCTCCGGGCTGGCAGGTGATGGAAATGGTGTCACCCGCTCCCGCTTTGGCAAACGCCGCCACGGCCCGCACGGTCTCCGAGGTGGTTCCCGAACGGCTGATAGCGACCAGGAGCGTCGGTTTGGCCGGCACCCCAGGGATCGTCGAAGGGGAAAGCAGGAACTCCCCAGCCGGGACGGCCCGCGAGACAACCCCGGTCAGATCCTCAAAAACCCGGGCTGCCGCGAGCGAAAGGTAATAGGTCGAACCGCAACCAGTGAAGAGGACCTGCCGATAGGCCTGCTTGCTCCACAGCCCCTTCATGGCGTGTGCCTGCCGATCGACCGCCGACAACGCGCCGGCCAAGGCATCAGGCTGCGCAAGGATCTCTCTCTTCGTTATTGTCTCAGGGACATCCACGAATGCCATCCCTACTTGCGCCTTCCTTCGGCTCTCTGCCCACACGCGATGCTGCACATACGCACAGGCGATTCCCCATCTTATCAAGCCTCAGCCCGATCTTCCCCACAACCCAAGGTGGCCGACTTCGGCCCGGCCATGTCCTGGTCCTGTTTGGTCTCCTGTACGCATGTCTACTCGTTCGCCAGTCGCCACAGGGTATTGGCGGTGATCTCCGCCATGACCGCCAGGCCGTTCACATCGACGACCTCGAAGTCGTCCATGTAAGTGTGGAGCCACGGCCAACTGCTTGAGATGAGCTTGGCCAGGTAAGACGTGGGCACTCCGGCCATGATGAACGGGCCATCATCCGAGGCGTACTCGAGCGGCGTGCCACGAATCTCGTATCCAAGATCCCCGCACATGCCCTTGAGGACCTCGTTCACCTCAGGGGAGTTGCGAACCAGCTTGCCAAGGCAGATGGACTCGGTGATGTAGTACAGGTGGTCGCCGTTGCCGATGATATCCATCACCAGGCAGGCCTTGTAGGCCGACGGATTCGGCTTCACGTACTTGTCCACGTAGGCCGACGCGCCTGTCTCGCCGTACTCCTCCGCCGTAGTGGACACGAACTCGATGGTGCGCCTGGGCTTCCCCAGTCTGGCCAAGACGCGCGCCGTTTCGAGGTTCACGGCGACGGCTGTGGCATTGTCACACGCGCCGGGTCCGAACGCGTTGTCGTGATGCGCGACCAAGAGGACCTTCTCGTCCGGCAGTTCCCGGCCTTCGATCGAGCCGATCACATTGAGGCCGTGGCTCTCCTTGCTCTCCGCATCAACCCAGACCCGGAGCCGCACCGGCGAGTTTGCCTCGGTTCGCTTGAACCACTTGGGAACGGCATACCACTCGCGACACAGCTCCTTGAGGTACTGGCCATCCTCGTAGGTGACGGCCACCGCGGGGACCGGAAGACCCTGCGGGCCAGACAGCAGATCGGTTTGCAGGATGCGGCCCTTGACGCGCGAGTGCTCAAGGAAGCCGCACACGCCGCGCTTGAGAAGCATGTCGGTGGGGCCCTGCGGTGCCGTTTCGTCCGTTGGATTGTCGAGTGTCAACGCCCGCGGGGGATCCCGCATGACGTATTTCCCCTTCAGCTCCAAACCCTGATAGTCTTCCAACTTCCCCTGGCCGACGTAGACCAGGTCGCCCTCTACCCCTTCGCGGGAGGTTCTCCCGGACCCAAGGATGGCGACCCCGGTCAGTTCCTGCTCGACCGGCTTCACGACCCGGACGCGAGTGTCGTGATGGTACCAGGCGCGGATGCCGGGCACCTTGTCGACGCGGGTCTTGACGCCGCTCTTCAGGAACTCACCTTCGACGTACTCCGCCGCCTTCCACTCGGCTTCGGTGGCGGCGTGGCGTGGTCCGAGCGCCACCAGGCGCTTGACATCCTCTGCCATGCGGACCGCGGAGATGTGGCCTCGAATCTCGTGCTTGGTCTGATCGGTCGTCATGGATCCATCCTCGTCAAGATTGCTGCTCTTCGCCTGAGCGCGTTCCCGGCTCTTGAGTCTGACGCCGAGGCACCCACTACTCACTTCAGAGAAGAGCCCGGCCCAGGCCTATCGAGGGATGGGCTGAACAGGCCGGGCTCTCCCGTGTTCCCGCTCCGGATAGACCAAACCCACAGGAGCGGTCTAAAGTCGAGGACTACGTCAGCGGTGCGTCGACCCAGTCGAGCAGATCCTGACGTGTCAGGAACTTGGCGAACCACTCATCCAGCGGGTTGTAGAGCCGGTAGTCGAATCCCGCAGGCAGGTCCGTGGATGAGCCCACATAGTACTCCGCCGAAACTGCCCAGTAGAGCGGCGAGGCCGGATTATAGGTCGTCTCCTGATCCCGCTGGTAGGTGCGGAACTCCAGGAAGGTGTCGAAAACAAAGCCCAGGTCCTCGGCGGTTGTCCCAGTGCCGGAGTGGGCGTTCATCGCCTCGACGACGACCGGCATCACCGTATCGCGCTTTTCCTGGATGTAGCGGTTGTAGCGGTAGGACATCGCCATGAGCTTGAGCGCGGCGTCCTCGTTCGCCGCCAGCCATTCGTCGGTCGCCGCGACCTGGCTGTACCACAGGCCGGCCGGTCCGAGGAGTTCCGCCCCACCGATCAGGACAAACTCGTCGGGGTGGTTCTGCAGCAGGTTGATCTCAGATGGCAGGCCGCCCATATAGAAGTCGCCCGTGCCGCCGATCATCGCCAGGGCCGCCTTCTCATCGTCGGCGAAGGTGACGATGGTGATGTCGTCAAGGGTCATGTCGGCCTGTGAGAGCATGCCGGAGATCAGTGGCCCATAGTTGGCGCTGTACTCTGGCCAGGTCTTGCCGCGGAACTGCTCAAGCGTCGCCTTGAGCGCTGCATCGGGGGTGCCCAGTTCGGCCAGGAAGTCCGCATAGGCCTTGGCCTCACCAGTGCGCCCGATGACGACGAAGCCCTTGTACTGGTTGACCGTCAGGAAGTCCATCATCTCAGGCACGGCTTCGTGGAAGGAGAAGTTGCAGACGACGCAGGTGTTGACGGTGTCAACCGATCCGGCCGCCATGGCCTCGATCGAGGGCCCGCTCTGGGTGAGCCAGGTGAATTGCAGATCGAGGCCGAGTTCCTTGTCCCAGCCATACTCCTTGGCGACGGAGAAGAACTGGTAGTCGAAGAAGGGCGTCATGGCCACGCGGACCACAACGGGGGCGGGCGGTTCTGTCGCGACCGGTTCCGGCGCTACGGCTTCGGTCGCCACGGGCTCAGCCGGCTCGACCGGTGCCGGTTCCTCAGTGGCCGCGGGGCCACAACCGGCGATCAGCAGTCCGGCGACCACGAGCAGAACCATGGCCCAGTAGGAGGCTTTGTGGGTGGACATTCTCTCTACACTCCTTATGTATTTGGCAAAGTCATACGAAACGGCGCGCTCCTCCTTCCGGACGGAACGCACCCACGCCAGTCAGTGTGTCGCTTCACCTCCTTGCTGGATCCTCCTCACGGTTGTCTGTCCATGAGGCCGGCTGCAGCTACCGGAGTGCGGCTGCCGCCGGGTCAGGCTGTCAGGCAGAGCCGACGATGGAGGCCACCACGCCGATGCCGGCGCGTCGCTCTGTCCAACGCGTCACCCGGGCTTCGACCTGGGCGATGATCGTGTCCGTGATCACCGCAAGCGTGCTGTACACGGCGACCAGCAGAATGATGCCCGCGGTTCGCAGGTAGACCTGCTGCATGATGATCAGGTAGCCCAGGCCCTGCTGCGAACCCATGAACTCGGCCGCCACATCCAGCCCCCACGACGCCGCCGCCGCGACCCGGATGGCCCCGACCAGGTGCGGGACGATGTAGGGCAGGATGACGGTCCGGTAGATATGCTGGCGATTGCCCCCCAGGGTCAGCGCCGCCCGGACGTAGATCGAAGGGACGTTGCGGATGGCTTCCAGCGTCGTCACGCCCAGGACCATGGAAGTTCCCATGGCGATCAGGGCGATCTGTGGGGCGCGGCCGATACCGAACCACAGGATGAACAGCGGGATCAGGGCGAAGACAGGCACGGGCCGCAGGAAGTCGAATACCGTGCCCAGGAACTCGCGCACCGCACGGCTGTAGGCCATTGTTAATCCCATCAGCGTCCCGAAAACGGTGCCGATGGCGAACCCGCTCAGCGTCATGGTCAGCGTTGTCAGGATAGCCGCGGGGAGGAGTTCATACAGGCCCAGGAACGCCTTCCACATCGCCTCCGGCGGGGGAATCACCCGCGTGCGGAACAGCTCCAACCGGGCGATTACGATCCAGGCCACGAGCAGCAGGATCGGGACAAGCAGCTTGCGCCCCAACAGCCGAGAGCGGTCCCCGTTCCCTGACATCCGATTCGTCTTCTTGCTGGTCGGTCCTGTCATCACTCAACCTCTGTGCCGTTCCAACCGGGTACCGACGTGGCAATCGTCTGGTCAGCGGGCTTCCAAGCCGCCGTGCATCGTGCGCAGGACCTGGGCCAGATCCCGGCGCATGTCCTGAAAGACGGACGTCGTCTTGACCATCAGGCTGCGCGGCTGTTCGAGGGGAACATCGACCACGCACTCCACTCGGCCCGGGTTGCGCGACATCACCACGACCCGCTGGGAGAGGTAGAGCGCCTCCTCGAGGTCATGCGTGACGAAGACCACCGTCATGCGCATCGGCGTCCAGATCTGCACGAACTCTTCTTGCAGGCGCTCCTTGGTCATCACATCGAGCGCCGCGAACGGCTCGTCCATCAGCAATACGCGCGGCTGCATGATCATCGCCCGGGCGATGTCGACCCGCTTTCGCATCCCGCCCGACAGTTGCCGGGGGAACTTGTCCCGGTCGTCCATCAGGCCGACCATACTGAGTGCCTTGCTCACCACCTCGCGCCGCCTAGCCGGCGGCACGCCCGTCGCCCGCGGGCCGTATTCGATGTTCTGCTCAACCGTGTACCAGGGAAAGACCGCGTCGTCCTGGAAGACCATCGCCCGGTCCGGGCCCGGTCCGGCAGGCTCGACGCCGTCGATCAGCACCCTGCCTTTGGTCGCCGGCAGCAGCCCGGCGATGACGTTCAGCAGGGTGGACTTGCCGCAACCCGAAGGCCCAACGATGCAGACGAAGTCGCGATCGAAGACATCCAGCGAGAAGTCCTCAATGACGTAGTCGCTGCTCTGGCTGTCGCCGTAGCCGAAGTACAGGTGGTCGATGCGGATCTTGGGTTGGCGTTCTCCGCCCGCGTTCTCGGTCATGCAACTCCTGCTCTCTGCCTGCGTGCCTTCAACCGTTCCGTCGGCTACCGAACGGATTGCCTCAAGCCAAAAGCACCTTGACGCCCAGGTTCTCGAACTCCCTGACCATTTCGGGGGGCGCCCCCGCGTCGGTGACCAGGGTATTGACGGCCGTGATGGGAGCCACCCGCGAGGTCGAGACGGTCCCCAGTTTGGTGTGGTCGGCCACGAGGATCAGCTCAGGGGAAATGCCGATGATGGCCCGGTCGGTCGTCAGTTCGGACAGGTGGTCGTTGGTCAGCCCGTCGGTGATGTTGACCGAGCGGATCCCCAGGAAGACCCTGTCGGCACGCAGGTCCTTGAGCGCCTGCTCCGTTAACGGGCCGATCAGCGAGAGCTCCGAGTCGCGCACTTGCCCGCCGATGACAATCAAGTTGATGCCCGTGCGGTGAAGCAGTTCGTTGGCAATGTTCAACGCGTTGGTGATGACGGTGAGGTCTTCGACGCCTTCCAGATTGCGGGCCACCGCCAGCGTTGTCGTCCCAGAACCGATGAAGATCGTCTCTCCATCCTTCACCAGGCCGGCCGCGAGATGGCCGATGCGCTGCTTCTCGCCGGTCTGCACGGCGATTCGATGCAGGACCGGCGGCTCCGGCTGATGCATGTCCGCGCGGAATGCCCCGCCATGGTCCCGCTTGACCCAACCGAGGCTATCCAACTCCTCCAGATCCCGACGGATCGTCGCCTCGCTGACGGAGAAGTGGTCGCTCAGCTCTTTCACGCTGACGACGCTCCGCTCGTCGATCAGGCGACGCGCCTGCCTTAGGCGTTCACGCCTCAGCATGGACGGCATTTTCAAGCTCGCGCATAAGCTATGCCCTAAACGAGCAGATTCGTGTAATAGATTAGCGCACTATTGCTTGCAAGTCAAGCGTTTATGTTGATTCTCCCACAGCATGTCGAGGAAGTGTGCCCACCCGACCGCCACGATACGCGCAGCACCCGCGAACGGAACAACCTGCGTGGCCGCTTGGACTCCGGCACACAGCCCTGGGGGCGGACAGCGGTGCCGGCAACTTCAAGATCTGCATTCGGCTGATCCGACGCCTGTCGGCCCCCCGCCTTGCCCCCTCCCCCGGCCGCGCCTACAATCGTGCCCTCCGCCGTCCCAGCCAAAGGAGGCTGCCGATGCGTCCGGTGTATGCCGTCTCGGGCGGGGTCTCCAAGTTCGCCAAGGCCCGTCCTGACAAGACCTTCCAGGCCATCATCAAGGAGGCCTACGACTACGCCGTCACTGACCTGGGGCTGGACTTCGCCACCTTCACCCGGCTGGTCGACGGCTCGGTGGCGTCGTACTTCTCGGATCACTTTGCCCGCCAGCTGATGGCCGGCATCATGGCCCACGACTACCTCGGGCTGTGTCCCAAGCCGAGCCACCGCGTCGAGGGCGGCGGCGCCACAGGCGGCATCTGTCTGCAGGAGGCATGGAAAGCCATCGCCTCCGGGACGATGGACATCTGTCTCGCCTACGGCTTCGAGACGATGTCGCACGTTGAGACCTGGAAGGGCAACGAGTTCATCGCCCTGGCGTCGGACATCTCGTGGGACTACCCGGTGGGCGGCTTCTACTCCGGCTATTACGCCATGATGGTCACGCGTCACATGAAGGAGTTCGGCACGACCGTCGAGCAGATGGCGTCAGTGTCGGTCAAGAATCACATGAACGCCTACTACAACCCGTACGCGCAGAAGCGCAACCGCTACACCATCGCCGACGTTCGCGCCGCGCCGATGGTCGCCTGGCCGATGACGCGGCTCGACATCTGCGTCATGTCTGACGGTGCGGCAGCTACCATCCTGGCCTCCGAGGAAGGGCTGAAGCGCTTGGAGAAGGCCGGGGCGAAGGTGGCGCGCCCGCTGGTGCGCATGACCGGCCTCGGCCGCGGCACGGACGCCATGCGCCTGTCAGACCGGCCGCACCTCGACTACGAGACCTTCCTGCGCGACTACGCCACCGAGCAAGAGAAGGCGTCCAACGAGACCAAGGCCTACTACAAGAAGCTGTGGGATCACGGGACGCGCTACCCCGGCGTGCACTCGTTTCGCGCCGGGCGCACCGCCGGCAACATGGCCTACAAGCACGCGGGCGTCCACGACCCACTCAAGGAGATCGACTTCGTCGAGCTGCACGACGCCTACACGTCCTCCGAGATCCAGACCTATGAGGACATGGGCCTGTGCCGCTACGGTGAGGGCGGGCCATTCGCGGCCTCGGGCAAGGCGTTCATGCCGGGGATCGACTACGGGCTGAAGTTGCCCGAGAAACCCGAGTGCCCCGTCAATCCATCGGGCGGCCTGATCGCATGCGGCCACCCGGTCGGCGCCACCGGGTTGATGCAGGCTGTGTTCGCCATCTGGCAGTTGCAGTCGACGATCGGCAAACACTTCGGCGACCCGACGCTGCAAGTGAAGGATGCCAAGCGTGGCGCGATCCACTCGCACGCCGGCACCGGCACGTACGTCAGCGTTTCGATCCTGGAACGCGAGGGATAGCCCCATGACCAAACTCCCCGAACACCGCGACGAGACACTCGGCGGATATATCGTCCACGGCGTGCCGTTCCCGGTCGAGACCGACCCCGACGCGCTGGCGTTCCTCAAGCGCATGGCGCCGCTCCAGATCGAGTACCCGTATCAGGTCACCTACCTGCACTCGTACGGCCAGGATTCGCCGTGGTTCGCCGGCGCGGCGAACAAGCACCTGCTGGCGACTCAGGACCCGCAGTCGGGCTACACATACGGCACGCCACGCGGCCACGACATGTTCTCCGGTGCGGAGACGCGCTGGATCGACATCACCGACCGCCCGGCCAAGGTGCACGCCTTCACCGTCTGCCACTTCGGCTCGGAGGAGTTTCTGCCCGAGACGCCGTTCGTCCTGGCGCTGATCGAGTTCGAGGACGTGAACACGCTGTTCCTGACACGTCTGATGGGCGTCGACCCGCTCGCCGCGACCCTCGACTGGATCGGCATGCCGGTCGCGCCGCGCTTCTTGAGGAACTCGAAGCTGAAGCCGACCGACGTGTACTTCATCCCGGCCAAGTGCTGAGTCTGGTATCCTCAGCCGCATGACGACCGAATTCTGGGCCGGTGCCCACGACCCGCGCCCGGCAGCTGGCGCGCTGTGCCCCCTGCGGCGGAACCCACTGCCTTCTTCCTTATGAAACCTGAAGCCGCCCCGCCTCTCAGCCCCGCCCAGGCCCTCACCGTCTATCACGCCCGGATGGGCGTGGTCAACGCGCTGCTGGCCGCAGCCATCGTCGCCACCGGATCCGCGCTGGCGACGGTCGGGTTCAGCCTATGGGCGTGGTACTACGCCATGAGCACCTACGGGCCGGCGGCCGTCCGGCGCTGGACGTATCCGTGGCTGATCGCAGCGCCGCTGCTGGGCGTCGTCGGGATCGCGTGCCTCGTGCGCGTATGGCGCCTGACCAGGCTCTGGGTGGAAGCCTTTCCGGATGGCATCCGCGTACACCGGGGACGCAGGTCCGATTGGGTCGCCTGGGCCGATGTGCGCGAGATCCGCACCTGGCCCGCGCGTCAGCCGGGGCCGGCGTTCTCGGCGCTGGAGATTCGTCTGAACGGCGGACGCAGGCGGCGGCTCACGCGCTCCCTGGCAGATCTTGAGGGCCTTGTCCAGCATGTCAAGCGGGGCGCCTATCCGCTCCTGCAGGACTGTTACCGGGCCAAGTTCAATCGCGGCGAGGAACTCGATTTCGGCCGGCTGCGGCTGACGCCGGATGGCGTGCAGGCCGGCAGGAAGTCCATACAATGGGGACACGTTCAGGCGGTTGAGGTCCAGGGCGGGCAGCTCGCCATCACTGCCGATGAGCCTGCCGGGGACCGGCTGCGCATCGCGGCCGCACGTGTCCCGAACGTCGACGTGTGCGTACAGATCATCCGCCTCCTGGGACAGGTGCCATGAAACGTCTGATGATGCGAGTGACTTGCCTGGCCTTCGTGCTCTCGGCCGTCGCCGGGTGCACGATGCCCTTTGTGGGCGGCACGACCGGTCCGACGCCGATCCCAAGCGGTGGCACTCCGCTGCCGGCGGCTGAGGTCGTGTTCACCGTCACGCCCCCGGCCGGAACGCCGGAGGACGCCGGGCTGCAGCTGGTTGTGCTCGACGAGGTGACCGGGCTGCCGTATGGCGCATCAGGCACGGCGATGACGCGCCAGGCTGATGGGCGCTGGCAGGCGCGGCTGACGCCGCCCGTTGGCAGCCTGCTGCGCTACCGATACACGCGCCAGTCGCCATCCGCCTCGGAGGAGTTCGACGGTCTCGGACGCCTGGTGCGAGAGCGCGTGGTGTACATCACCGGCCCGCTGGCACAGGACGACACGGTTGCCGCCTGGATCGATGCGCCCTTCCTTGGACAGACCGGGCGCGTGACCGGACGCACTATCGATGCCGCGACCTATTCGCCGCTGCCGGAGATCCTGATCACCGCGTCGGGCGTGACGGCCTACTCCGACGGCGAAGGCGCCTTCCGGCTCGACGGGCTGGTGCCAGGCCTGCACTCGCTGGTCGCCTTCACTACCGACGGGGCATACCTTCCGCTTCAGCGGCAGGCGGTCGTCGCCGCCGAGAGCGCCACCCCAGCCGAGCTCGCGCTCGACGCTACGCCGCTCATCGACGTCGCCTTCGAGGTCACGCTGCCAGAGGGGACGCCGGAATCGGCGCCCATTCGCATCGCGGGCAACATCCGGCGGTTCGGCGCCTCGTTCGCCGACCTGGATGGAGGCGTGAACGCCAGCGCGGCGCGCATGCCGGTGATGGTGCGCGTCGATTCCACCCACGCGCTCATGCTGACCCAGCTGCACGCCGGCACTGACCTGCGCTACAAGTACACGCTCGGCGACGGGCTGTGGAACGCTGAGCGCGACGCCAGCGGTGGTTTCGTCACGCGCCAGCTGATCGTCCCCGCTCAGGAACGCACCGTGCAAGATGAGGTCGCCGCCTGGCGCTCGCCGGCCTATGCTCCGCTCACCTTCCACGTGGCGGTCCCGGCGAACACGCCGGCGTCGGACTCGATCAGCATCCAGTTCAATCCGTTCACCTGGTTCGAGCCGATCCCGATGTGGAAGGATGCCGAAGGCACGTGGACGTATGTGCTCAACGGCCCGCTCGACTTCAGCGGGCCACTGGCGTACCGCTACTGCCGCAACCTGCAGTGCGGGTCGGCGGATGACGTCGACACCGCGGGCGCGACCTCAGCCGGGCGATCGGTGACGCCGTCCGCGGAGCCGCAGACGCTGACCGATACCGTGCGCGAGTGGCAGTGGCTCCCGCAGGAGACGCTGCCGCCGACCGACGTCCTAGCACCCGCGCTCAGCGCGCGTGCCGGTTTCGCCGTCGGTTACGAACTGCTCCCGGCATACCGACCTTCATGGTCCGCGTTCATGCCGGTAGCGCTGGCTGAGATGGCAGCCCGCGGCGCCAACGCAGTGATCCTCACGCCAACATGGACGCTTCAGGTGAGTCGGCCGCTGCCAATCCTGGGGCTCGATCCGGCTCGGTCCGGCTTCCGCAGCGACCTGCTCGGCTTCGCTGCCGAGGCGGCCAGGGACGGCATGCAGGTCGGGCTGCGCCCAACGCTCACCCCGGCCTATGGAACGCTGGCCGACTGGTGGTCCGGCGGCGCGCGCGATGCAGCCTGGTGGGCGGTGTGGTACGAGTCGTATCGCTCGTTCATTCTGACCCAGGCGTGGCTGGCGGCTGAGGCCGGCGCGACCACGCTAATCCTGGGCGGACCAGAGATCGCCCCGGCGCTGCCCAACGGCACGCTCCCTGATGGCACGCCGTCCGGCGCGCCAGCCGATGCTGACGCGCGCTGGCGGACGCTGATCGTCGAGGTGCGCGCCGTCTTCCCAGGGCGGATCGGATTTGAGCTGGACTTCGGCGATGCGCTGCAAACACCCCCGCCCTTCCTCGATGCGGTTGATGAGGTGCATCTGCGGTGGCATGCCCCGCTCACCCCCGGCGGCTTGGCCGACGTGCAGAGCATGCAGGCGACTGCCGCCGGACTGCTGGATGATGCCGTGCTCTCCCAGCCGTTGGTGGCAGGGAAACCGATCATGCTTCACATCGAGTACGCCTCGGTAGAGGGCGGCGTCAGCAACTGCGCGGCGGCGCCGGATGGGTCGTGCCGCGCGGCGTCCGCGTTCGACCGGGGAGCGGTCGTGGATCCCGATTTGGCCATAAATCTGACGGCCCAGGCCCAGGCATACAACGCGCTGCTGCTTGAGGCCAACGGCCGGGCGGCGATCAGTGGCTTCTACGCGTCGTCCGACTATCCAATCGTGTCGCTGCTTGACAAGTCGGCCTCGCCCTACGGCAAGCCGGCCCAGGACGTGCTGACCTTCTGGTATCAGAAGCTGACCGGCCGGTAGCCATCCGCTGCTGCGATCGAGTGGCCACAGAAGAAGAGGGCGGCCGGCTGGCCGTCCTCTTCATTCGCTGTGTCCCCCTCGTGATCCCTGCGTCAGTCCCTTTCTTTCCGCCCACGAGGTGGGGACATCATCTGCCGCGCGGTGAAGGCATCCTTCCAGCTGTAGTAGACTCGGGCCGGTCCACCTGAGAGCCGCAGGTTCGGCTCGAGCGGGTAGGCCTGCCGCGCGGGGCCCTCACATCCAGAACGCGGCTCTCTGGAGGGTGTCCGTGCCGATGACGCAGAAGCCCTCCAACTCCCGCAGCGCATCCGCCACAGACCGCTGTGCTACTGGTGACTCTCGCCGGGGAGGGGCACAGCCGAGGACGGCTGCGATGTCCGAACCCACTCAGCTCTCAGACCCAAGTGTCCTTCCTCCCGTGTGGGGTGTGCTTGAGATACCGCGGGAGAGCGGGCCACGGCCCGGCGTGATTCTTCTCCCGGGTTCCTCCGGGTGGCAGCCCGCGTATGGGGAAATCGCCAAGACCCTGGCCGAATCCGGGTTCGTCGCCCTGGCCATTGACTACTTTGTAGGGACTGGACAGGCCAGTTCGGATGAGGCGAGGTTGCGCCTGTGGCCGCAGTGGCAGACCTCCGTTCGCGGCGCAGCAGCCTACCTTCAAGCGTGCACGCATGTGTCGGGTCGGCCCATTGCCCTGGTCGGCTACTCGCTGGGCGCCTTCCTGGCGGTGTCGGTGGCCTCCACGATTCCCGGCGTCAGGGCGGTCGTGGACTTCTTCGGGGGTGGGAGCACGGAAGCCCTGGAGGACGAGGTTGGCCACTTTCCTCCGCTACTCATCCTGCACGGCGAAGCGGACAGCATCGTCCCAGTCGGTTCGGCCTACCGCCTGCGCGATGCCGTGATCGCCCAAGGCAGCCAGGTGGAGATCCACGTCTATCCAGGCGCGGAGCATGCCTTCAATGCCTCGTGGAGCCCCATGTACTCAGCACCCGAAGCGGCGGACTCAACGAAGAGAATGGTTGACTTCCTCATCCGTCGATTGGGGGAGTCGCTGCCCCGGCCAGAGCAAGCCCCAGCGGCCTGACTGTCTCACATGTATTGGACGAGTACAAGCAGTTGCAGCGAGTAAGCCGTTGTGCTAGGCTGGACACGCATCCGCCGCGTTCGCCTGCCCTTGGATACTGACAACTGATCTCGTCCGTCCGCATGTCTGCCGCGTCGCATTAGCACCTCGAGGAGGGGACGTCATGGACTTCGAGCTGTCTTCCGAGCACCGCCAGTGGCGCGCCTCCGTGCACACCTTCTGCGCATCCGAACTGCAGCCGCATGCCGCCGAGTTCGACGAGCGCGCCGAGTTCAACGCCGAGGCGGTGCACAAGATGGCGCCGCTCGGCCTGCTCGGCATGCTTGTCCCTGAGGAGCTTGGCGGCGCAGGCCTCGACACGCTGGGCAT
>JAPLGR010000654.1 GCA_026390045.1 Chloroflexota bacterium
GCAGGCGGATCGGATGCGTGGCGAGCAAGAATGGTGTTGGGGTGAGCGTGGAGGCCGGAAGCGCCAGCGTTGTTGCGGGAGTTGTGGTAGCCGCGGCGGGGGCACACGCCGCAAGGAAAAGCGTCCCAAGTGCGAGCACGCGGAGCGGGGAGGGGTGCGTGGTCATACGGCCGAAGTCTGAGTGTAGCACCATGTGGCCGGGCGACCGAGGTGGGACGTGCCTCGCGCGCCAGTCATCGGTGAAGGGACGGTATCGCGGCCGCGAATACCTCAGCCGCAGCCGCGGCGCGAGGCGAAGCCGAGCGCTGCGGCGGAGGCCCAACACGCCTGAAGCTTGTTCACTCCAGACCGGCGCGCTATGATGCATGAGCGATGCGCCTTGCAGAGCGTGTCTGCATGGAGTTGAGGGGAGCGCGGGCAAGATGGATCCGACCATCGGGAAGGGCAGGCGTGTCGCGCTTCTGACCTACGGCACACGCGGGGATGTCGAGCCTTTCATCGCGCTGGCGGAAGGCCTGCAGCGGGCAGGCTTCGCGCCGCGGCTTGCTGCGCCGGCCGTCTTTGAACCCTTGGCGCAAGACCACCGGGTTGAGTTCCATCCGCTGCCGGGCAATCCGGCCCAACTGGCGAAGGACCTGGTAGCGCTGGCCGGGACGAGCTGGCCGCGCATGGTCCGGGCCGTGTCGCGTTTCGTCGCTCCGCTCGGCGCTCAGGTGTTCAGGCATGCTATCGAGTGCGCGGCCGACGCCGACCTGATCGTCCATTCCTTCCTGATGACCCAGACCGGGCATGAGCTCGCGCGGCGGCAAGGGATCCCCTCGATCTCGGCACAGATGTTCCCAGTGTTCGCGCCGACATCCGCTTTCCCTGCAGTCATTTCGCCGGACATCCCCGGCTGCGGCCCGTATCGGCGACTGACGCATGTCTTCGTCACACAGGTGTTCTGGCAAGGCAGCCGCATCCTGTACAACGGGGTGCGGCGGATGGAGCCGGCACTGCCGACCCTCAGCGGCTGGCCATTCTCCGGGCCTCGCATGAGTCGGCCATGGATCATGTTCGCCTTCAGCCGCCACGTCGTCTCGCCGCCATCGGAATCATCTCCCTGAGACGATCTATGCAGTGCGGGATATCCCGCATGCCTGGCTGTTCCCTCGCGTGGCGGCCGTCGTCCACCATGGCGGGGCGGGCACCACGGGCGCCGGCCTGGCCGCCGGCCGGCCGACCATCGTGGTCCCGACAACCTCGGACCAGCCTTTCTGGGGGCGCAGAGTGCACGCCCTGGGAGCGGGCCCGAGGCCGATCCCCATTCGCCGGTTGACCGCAAGGAACCTGGGGCAGGCGATCTCGGTCGCCGTGAGCGACCCGGCCATGCGGACACGGGCGGATGAGCTTGGGAAGCGCATCGCCGCAGAGGATGGAATCAGTGCGGCGGTCAACCGCATCGCCGAACTGCTGGGGCAGCAACCCTCCACTTGACACGCGATGAGCGCGGCCTCCGGCCGGCGCCTTGCCACCCCCGAATCGCCGCGCTATGATGGATCGCAATGGACGAGGCAGAGCTGCTGCGCCTGGCGCAGCGCGGGGATCTGGATGCATTCAACCGCATTGTGTTGGTGCACCAGACGCGCGCCTACAACGTGGCGCTACGCATCCTGGGCGACGGGGAAGCCGCGGCCGACGCCACCCAGGAGGCGGTGATCTCCGCCTACCGCAATCTGCGCTCCTATCGTGGCGGCTCGTTTCGCGCGTGGTTGCTGCGCATCGTGACCAACGCCTGCTACGACGAGCTGCGGCGCCGCAAGCGCCGCCCCACGACGTCGCTTGAAGATCTGACCGCAGAGCCAGAGGACGGGGCACCTCAGTTCGAAGAATGGCTGGCCTCGCAGGCGGACGGGCCAGAGCGTCTGAGCGAACGTTCCGAGCTGGTGCATGCCATCCAGGACTGTCTGGATCGGTTGCCGGACGAATTCCGTATCGTGGCCGTGCTGGCCGACGTGCAAGGCTGCGACTACGAGGAAGTCTCCTCTGCAATCGGCAAGCCCCTGGGGACGGTGAAGAGCCGGCTGGCGCGGGCCCGGGCG
>JAPLGR010000457.1 GCA_026390045.1 Chloroflexota bacterium
TTCCGCCTGTACGGTGACTGGCTCGATCGGCTTGGCATCAGCAGCGTTGGCACGCTGAACGATGCGATCTGTGCCGGGCGCGGCCGGGAAATCATCCTGGTGGCTGAGGCGCTGCAGGAGGCGCAGATCGCGGCCATCGCCCGGCAGATCGTTGCCAGGCGTCAGGCTGCGCGCGTGATTCTGATCGCCGGCCCATCGTGCTCCGGCAAGACGACCTTCTCCAAGCGTCTCTCGATCCAGCTCCTGGCGCAGGGCGTCTCGACCCTGGCTGTCGAGCTGGACGGGTTCTTTGTTGACCGCGAGCAGACGCCGCGCGACGAGACCGGCGAGTACGACTACGAGGCGCTGGAGGCGCTTGACCTGCTGCGCCTGAGTCACGACCTGCGAGCGCTGGTCTCCGGGAAGTCTGTCCTCTTGCCGTACTACGACTTCAGAGCCGGCCGGCAGCTTGATGGAGTCGCCGCCCGCCTCGGCCCGGGTCAGGTCTTGGTGCTCGAGGGGATCCACGGGCTGAATCCGGCGCTGCTGCCGGACATCCCCGCCGAGCAGACAATGCGCATCTACGCCTCTGCGTTGACCCAGCTTAACCTGGACCGCTACAACCGCGTCTCGACCACCGACACCCGGTTGATCCGCAGGATCGTACGCGACGCGGCTCAGCGCGGCTACCCGGCGGCCGAGACCATCCGGCGCTGGGAGTCCGTCCGGCGCGGGGAGAAGCGCCACATTTTCCCGTATCAAGAGAACGCCGACGTCATGTTCAACTCGGCGCTGGTCTACGAGGGCTCGGCACTGGCGCCGTTTGCGGAGCCGTTGCTGCGCCAGGTGACTTTCGGGACGCCCGAGCATGTCGAGGCCAAGCGCCTGCTGCGTCTCCTGGAGTGGTTCGAGCCAATCGATCCCGGATTGATCCCGGACAACTCCATCCTGCGCGAGTTCCTGGGGGGCTCGATCCTGTCCGAGTTCACGCCCTGGCAGCCCTCGGATGGCCAGTAGTCGCAGAACCCGGAACTAGGCCTTGCTGAAGGGCGTGTTTCGAGGCTACAATGATTAAGCCTCAAGATTGAGACCGGCCGGAGGGCGCCCCGGGGCCACCTTCGGCTATTTGCGTCTTAACACATGACTGAACTTGTCGGTCGAACGCTGGCGAACTACACCATCCTGGATGCCATCGGGCAAGGCGGCATGGCCACGGTTTACCGCGCCCGGGACATCCGCGACGCCAGCATCGTGGCCATCAAGGTGCTGTCGCCCTATATCGCCGCCGACCCCAAGTTCCGCGACCGCTTCGACCGCGAGGTCAACCTGCTGCGGCGTCTCGCGCACCCGAACATCGTCCCCATCCTGGCCTTCGGCCAGGCCGACGGCTACCACTACATCGTCATGCCCTACTTCTCCGGCGGGACGCTGCACGACCGCCTGCGCGCCGGGCCGCTCCTGCCCCTGGAAGGCGCCCGCATCGTTGAGCAGGTCTCCTCCGCGCTGGAATTCGCCCATCAGCAGGGGATCATCCACCGCGACGTCAAGCCGTCCAATATCCTGCTCGGCGAGAACGGTGAGGCCAAGCTCACCGACTTCGGCTTCGCGCACGTGCCGTGGGAATCGGCCAGCCTGACGGGCTCGCTGTTGATCGGCACGCCGGCGTACATGTCGCCAGAGCAGTGTCGCGGCGAGGATGTCGACCCGGCATCGGACCAGTATTCGTTCGGCGTCGTGCTCTACCAGCTGTGCACCGGCCGCCTGCCGTACGAGGCTGACACGCCGATGGGCGTGGTCATCAAGCAGGCGAGCCAGCCTCTGCCCCCGCCGCGATTGGCGAACCCGAACCTGCCGGTTGCTGTCGAGGACGTCCTGATTCGGGCGCTGGCCAAAACGCCCGCGGGGCGATACGAATCAATGACCGCCCTCAATGAAGCGTTCCAGGCAGCGATCAAGGCGTCGCTCGATCCGAGTGGGACCTACCGGCTGCGGCAGTTGCGCGCCGAAGAGCCCACGGAGACTCTGTCGCGGCGCGTGGTGGTGCGCGCCTGGGCGCAGAACAACATCCGGAAGGTTCGGCGCTTTGCCCCGCTGCTGGCTGCTGTGTTCCTGCTCGGCTGCCCGGCCGCGGCGTGGGGCTTTGGGATCCTACCGCCGCTGTGGAACGGGCCATCAACGGTGATGGCCCAGGGCGAGGGATCGGCCGACTTCCAGGCGACGATCGACGCGCTGTCAACGCAGAACGCGCCGCTCGAGGGAACTGTGGTCACGCCGGGTGTGCTGGAGACCTCCGTCTACGGCACCGTTGTTGCGATGGGCTTCCCCCCGGCGACGTTGGAGGCGATGACGCAGCAGGCGCTCTTGGTCATGAGCGACGCCACGCTCACCGCCACGCCGTCGCCCACCCGCACGCCCTGGGGCTACCGCACGAGCACACCGCCGCCGACTCCGAAGCCGTGGCTGCCGGGCGAGCCCACCTGGACGCCCACGCAGACTCCGACACCAACGAGTGAGGTCTCTCTGCCGGCGCCCACGGACACGACCGAGCCTCCGCCGCCCACGGACACGACGGAGCCTCCGCCGCCGACGGACACCACTGAGCCTCCCCCGCCGTCAGATACTCCTGTGCCGCCACCGCCCACGGATCCTCCTCCCACGACAAAGCCGTGCCCAACCAAGAATCCGCACTACCCAAACTGCCCTTGACGCCGCGCATCAGCTCGAGCCCAGCGACCTGATCCGCCTGTCCCGCACCGCGCGCCAGCGTTCACGTGGAGCTCCAATCCTCAACGGACCGCCTGCCCGCGCGTGTCGATGAGGAACGTGGAGGCTCCAATCAAGAGGCCCGGGATTCCTCCTCGGGCTCAGTCTGCGCGAAGAGCCAGCGCGTTCACGTCAACTGCAATCGGATTGAATCCGCCGAGGGGTACACGATGAGCATCGCCAGCAGCCCGGCCCACAGCCGGTCGTTGCCGAGCGCCAGCTCGAGGTGCCCGACAGGCGCGACCACCGCGGGCAGGATGATGGCCGAGAGCACCGCCGGCGGGACGAGACGCAGCCCGCTGCGAACCGCCTCGGGCAATCGGTCAGGTGGGACGAGGGCGATGAACGACAGGCGGGTGGCGAATGTTGCCAGAGCGCCGCCGATGATCACGATCCACAAGTCGAGCCGGCTCATCGCAGGCTGTCCTGCGCGGCCCCGCGGTTCCGTTGCCGCGCCTCAACCAGCACGCCCGCTGCGACGCCCACGAGGATCGAGGCCATCAGGCCGAGCTTGAGCGGAACGCCCGCCAGCGCCACTGCGAGTGCGCCGGCCACGATCGCCGCTGCCAGCGAGGGACGATCGCGCACCTGCGGCACGAGGATCGCCAGGAACGTCAGGGGCAAGGCGAAGTCGAGCGACCAGCTGTCGGGGACGCGCGCCCCGAGTGCGATGCCGAGCAGCGTGCTCAGGTGCC
>JAPLGR010000467.1 GCA_026390045.1 Chloroflexota bacterium
TGTAGGAGTCGCCGCGCAGCCCGACCCCCCAGCGTGTGTTCCCCCACACGAGACCTGAGGCGATCAGCGCCACGCAAAGGATCGCAAGGATGGCAAGGCGCGCAGTGCTGTCGCGGGGGAGCAGGCGCGTCATTCCGCCTCCCATCGCGGGGCAGTGCCATGGCCAGAGGGTGCCGCCGACGATTGCCGCATGCCGCCTCAGCCCACATCCCGGTGGGTCTTGTGCTGCACCTGAGGGTTGATTTGCGCCAGCGCGGGTTCGGCCTGCACCAGTGCCAGGACATCGCGCCAGCCGAAGTCAGACCGCGCGCCCAGCCTGGCGAACACCTGGCGCACGAACTCCAGATCCTCCGGCGTGTCGACGGTCCACCGCAGGCTGCCATAGTCGCGTTCAGCATCCAACCGCACGACCCGGAATCGTCCCGGCGGATCGTAGAGGAATGGGAGCACATGCTCACGCTGATTCGGCTCCACAGCCTCGCGCCATGCACGCTGCAATGCGCCAAAGGAGACCACTTCAACATCGAGGCCGATCGGGTAGGTGCGCGCTCCCGGTAGCCGATTGACCACGAGGTCCGCTGGAGGTGAAGCTTCAAGGAATGCCCGCACGGTGAGATCGACCAGCGCCGGATCGAGCAGCGGGCAATCTGCCGTCAGCCGAACGATCACATCGGCCGACGCCTGAGCGGCGGCACGGTAGTACCGATCGAGCACATCGTCCGCGCTACCGCGATAGACCGGATAGCCATGCGCGCGGCACAGCGCCTCGACCGCGTCGTCTGCCGCATCCTGCGTCGTGGCGACCATGCACTCGTCAACGGTCTTTGCCAGCCGGGCGCGCTCGACGGTGCGCACGAGCATCGGAACGCCAGCGATGTCGGCCAGCACTTTGCCCGGCAGGCGCGTCGATCCCATGCGCGCCTGGACAATCGCAACGACGCGCCGTCCGCTCATGCCGTCCGTCCCTGTTCGATCGCCATCTGGTAGGCATCGAGCAGTAGTGGGAAATTGCGATCCCAGTCGGCTCGCGCTTCGGCGATGGCCCGGCCGCGTCTGCCGAGCTCCGCCGGGCCGGCGTTCGGGCGGCGCGCATCCAGAATCCCCTCCGCCAGGGCCTCGGCGTCGCCGGTCCGGAACCACCAGCCGTTCTCCCGCGGTGCGACCCACTCCCTGTTTCCGGCAATGTCGCTGACCAGCGCCGGCAGCCCGCACGCCATCGCCTCGAGCAGCGAGACCGAGCTGCCATCGGTTCGCGAGGCACTCACATACAAGTCGGCTGCGCGATAGTGGCTTGGGAGGTCCTCAAGGCCCACTCTGCCCGCGAAGTAGACGCGCTCTGTGATACCTGCCTCGGCCAGTCGGGCGCGAATCCATGGTCCCAGCGAACCCTGGCCGAGCAGCAGCAGCCGCAGCGCGTCATCATGCCGCGCAGCCTGAACAAAGCCCTCGACGAGTGTGTCCAAGCCGTACAACCGCTCCCAGGTGCGGGTCGAGACCAGAACGAAGGCGTCTTCCCATCCCAGGCGCCGGCGTAGCGCCGATCCATCCCCGGGTGAGAAGCGGCGCAGGTCAACGCCCCACGGGAAGACGACCACGCGGCTGGCCGGCGCGCCGAGGGCGATCCCTGCCTCACGCACTGCCTGGCAATCGCAGACGAAGACCGACGTATGCGCAAGCGTGTAGCGCGCTGCCAGACGACCGAGCCCGTGCTTCGCGTCCCACAGGATGTCCGAGCCCCACGACATCGTCACCAGTGGTTTGACTCCGGCCCAGGCGGCGAGCAGCCCTCCGCTCTGGACAGGACCAGCGTGGACAACCTCGGGTGAGAACTCGTCCAGCGCTGCGCGCAGCCTGCGTCGCAGCCGGGGGTAGTCGCCCCACCTCGGCTTGTGAGCGGCCTCGTTGAGAGAGAGGAGAGTGACTCCATCGGGTAGCGGATGTGGGTCATCCCCACCGGATGCGGGCTCAAGGCGCGCGTAGCCAATCTCGTTCCCGGTCTGAGACAGCTTGGCCAGGAAGCGGTGATCGTGCGCCGTGTAGCCCCGGGTGAGATACAGGACACGCACTAGGGCCTCAGCATCGTCCAGCGCAGTGCCTCGCCGGCGGGAATGTCCACGGATGCCGCGGTGCCGATCACGGCGTCGATCTCATATGGCAGGATGCTCCCCTCAGCGGCGGGCCGCAGGACGTCGATCATCGCCCGCGTCAGGCGGTCCCCGGCTTGGATCGCCCTGGCTGCTCGCAGGCAACGACGCTGCACGATCACGGTGTCCTTCTCGTTCTCCGCCACACGCTTCTCGGGTGAGCCGAGGGCGTCCTCCAGCTCGCGCGTCCGGTCGACCATGTCCCGCCACGTCGGAGGCGTCATCGAGAAAGGATGATCCGGCCCCTCGCGCGTTGTGTCATCGGTGAAGTGCTTCTCGACAAACCGCGCACCCAGCGCCACCGCACCCAGGACGGTCGCGTGTCCGGGGGTGTGATCAGACAAACCCAGAACCACGTCGGGGTACATCGTGGCGTAGGTCCGGAGCACGTTCAGATGGATGTGCTGGAAGTTCTCCAGGCTGGCGGTGTAGTTCGTGTTGCACTGCATCAGCACCAGCCGGGGGTTGATGGCCAGGATGATCTCCACCGCCCTCTGAACGTCGCCGATGGACGAAGCGCCCGTGGCCAGCAGGACCGGCTTTCCCTTCCCGGCGATGTAGCGCAGCATCTCCGGCCAGGTAATGTCCCCCGAACCGATCTTGTGCGCCGGGACCAGCGGATCCAGCATGTCGACCGCCTCGAAATCGTACGGCGACGAAAAGTATTGGATGCCGGCCGAGTCGCAGGCCCGCTTGAGCTCGGGCGTCCACTCAAAGGGAATCGAAGCCCCCTGATAGACCTCAAAGACCGACTTACGCCACTTCGCCTGGTGCGACATCTGCCCGCCCAGGGAGCGGAAACCGAAGTCACTGACGATCTTGGGCGCGCGGAAGTTCTGGAACTTGGCCGCGTCGGCACCGGCCTCAGCCGCCAGGAAGATCAGGTCCTTGGCGCGTGAGAGCTGGCCGTCGTGGTTAGCCGAAATGTCCGCAATGAAATACGTCGGGTTCGATCCACCCACCCAGCGGTCGGCGATCTGGATTGGCTTGCCGCTCACGGCGCCACCTCCTCGGCAGTGTTCGATTCCGCTTTCTCGCGCGATCCAGCCGGCTGGGCGATCAAGCCGCGCAGTCGGTCGAGGGTTCCGTCGCGTTCCTGCTCGCGCCAGCGCCGGAGGCTGGGCTCGAGCCGCGGCAGGGGCGCACCCAACGCCGTTTCTGCGCGGCCGACATCAAGCGTGAGCCGATGCGGCCGCCGGGCACGCAGCGGCGATGCATCCACAGATCCGGGGACGACCAAGTCGGGCGATAGGCCGAAGGCATCCGCCACCCGGCGGCCGAACTCGTACTTGGTGATCGCTTCACCTCCGGCGACATGCAGCACGCCGGTCACAGGCATGGAAAGCAGCTGCAGGATCTGGGCTGCCAGATCATCCGCTGCGAGCGGCGAGACGCTCACGTCCGTGAAGCCCGTGCACCGCTCCCCGCGGCGCAACCGGCCGAGGAAC
>JAPLGR010000474.1 GCA_026390045.1 Chloroflexota bacterium
TCGGTCTCGGCCAGCGTGGGCGGCAGGGGAGGTAGCGGCGTCGGCGTGGGCGTTGGGCGGCCGAAGGGGAGCGTGATGCTTGGCAGCGAGCACGCCAGCGACAGGAGCAGCAGGGCTGCTGTCGCGGTCCACAGGATTCGCCTAGGGGTCATGTGGCCTCCAGCCGGCTCGGTCGGCACCCGGCGTCATCACTCTAAAGCAGGATGGGGGAAGGGACAAGTGAGCATGAATGGTTCTGAGAGCCATCTCACCAAGGGGGCTTGGACGGATTGGGGCTACTCGTCTTCGAGGGCCTGGATGGCGGCTGGCAACTTGGCGATCGAGGCGATCTCGATCCAGCCCGAACCTGGCATCGTCTCCGGCTGAACATGCTCGTGAGACCAGGTGAGTGGGTGCGGGACAAAGATGGCTCGGGCGCCGATGGCAAGCGCCGGCAGCACATCCGAGCGCAGCGAGTTACCGACCATCACGAACTGTTCTGCCGGCGCACCGGCGTCGTGCAGAACCTCCCGATAGACCTCTGGTGTCTTGGCGTGCAGCACGCGGATGAAGGCGAAGCGGTCGGCGATCCCTGAGCGGCGGATCTTTGATTGCTGCTCGAACAGATCGCCCTTGGTCAGGAGGATCAGACGGTATCGCGGCGTGAGTTGCTGGAGGACATCGACGACTCCGTCGATCAGCTCTACCGGTGTGCGGAGCATGTCCCTGGCGATGGCGAGCAGCGAGTCCAGGAGAGCGGGCTCAAGTGGACCAGTGGCCAGACGGGCAGCGGCCTCGAGCATCGACAGGCTGTAGCTCTTAATGCCGTACCCGTACACCTCAACATTGCGCACTTCGATCTCGTCGAGGACGGCCAGGGCACGTTCCTCAGGCTGCGCGGGAGAGAGCAGCGCGGCAAACCGGCGCTTGGCAGCGTGGTAATTGGTTTCGTTCTCCCACAGCGTGTCGTCGGCATCGAAGCCGATGGTGGTCAGGGGCGGCATGGGGTCGGCTAGCGCGCCGGCTGCTGGAAGCGCAGCAGCCACGATCCGGCGTACTGTGTCCCATCAGCCGCCGTGCACTCGCCGGGCGTCAGCCCGGTTACCGGCTGGTCGGAGTCGACCAGCTGTACGGTGTAGGTGACGCCGGGGGACATCTCGAAATCGCCGTAGCCGACTCCCAGATCCGGCTTGAGGCCGGTGAAGAAGTGATCCTGCCCTGTGTCCCACACGACGCGCACTTCGGAGCCGGGGACAGGCTGGCCGGCGGCATCGACGACCACAACTTGCAGCAGCGAGCGGCCGAGGGTCTCGTCACATACCTGCTCGCGATCGAGCAAGCGGAATGGAGCGCCGGGTGTCGAGGTCGGCGTGCGCGTCGGCGCCGGGCTGGGGATGGGCGTGAGGGTGCGAGTGGGCGTCGGCGTGCCGGCAGGCGTTGGCGATGAACCCACTGTGGCGGGAGTGGCGACGGTCTCTCCCTGGATGTCAGCTGCCAGGCGTGCAAGCGCGCGCGCTTCGGCTTCGGGCCATCCCTGCGCCAGGCGCTGCTGCGCGAGGGCTGAAAGGACCGGCGCTGGATCGGCATAGGCGAAGAGCGCCAGCCGGGCGCGCGCTCGCGGGAGATCGCCGGTGGCATCGTAGGCCGAGGCGATGAGTGTCAGATAGTCGGAGCGGAAGTCCTCCCGGAGCGAGGCGGGTGAGGTGTCGGTGTAGCTGACCGGGTTCACGCCCCACGCGTAGTACAGCCCGGCGGCGATGCCGAGAACCAGCGCGGCCAAGAGCGGAAGGAAGCCCTTCATGGCGACTGGATCTCCGCCGTCGGCGCGGCTTCCCGCAGTGCGATGGCCAGCTGGTTAAGCGTGTCGAGGTCGTAGCGGCTGAAGCCGTGGTCGACCGCGTACGTCAGCGCCTGGGTAACGTGATCGGCAGCCGGCTCCGGGCCGAGGCTGGCAAGACGCACCTGCGCCGTCTGCAGGTCCTGTCCTGAGGCATAAGACTGCGCCACCATCAGCACGTAGTCTGTCTGGTAGTCGGCGCGCAGGCTTGCCGGGGCGGTGTCCACATAGTGCACCGGCTGGACCAGCCAGCCGTACAGGAGCCCCAGGGCGATTCCCAGCAGAAGGACGACGAACAACCGGCCGATCGACTTCATGCCTGCGACCTCATGTGCTGGATTGTGGCACAGGCGCGTGACGACGGCAACCGGAGGCGCACGCGCAGCCCCGGCCGATTCGGCCGGGGCGGGAGCCGCTGTGCTACAATCTCGCAGGTGCCGAAGGAGGGACTCGAACCCTCAATCCCGAAGGAACGCGATTTTGAGTCGCGCGCGTCTGCCAATTCCGCCACTTCGGCGCACGCGTAGTATAGCCAAACGAT
>JAPLGR010000607.1 GCA_026390045.1 Chloroflexota bacterium
TTCAATCTGTTGAAAGCAGTACCCGTTGCCTATCAGCACCTTGCGACAGGTGTAATACGGCTTACCTTCGTTGTCTAGTTCTAGGCTTGGATCGTTATAGACATTGACCTGCCCCTGGATGGTTTCGCCGCAGCGATTGCATTTGACGGAAAATGGATATAACGTTCCGGTGGGGCGGGGAGGAGAGAAAAGTTTTTTAAAGAAACTCATGGCGGTCTCCTGTTTATGCAAAGTATAGCACCATATTACTCAACGGTTCCAGTCTGCGGCTGGGGGATGGTGAAGATGCCGAACCATTGCCTGACTTTCGGTGGCTCCGCCTCTTTGAGCGGTGCGTAGCAGACCCCCAAGCGGTCCAGCCGACCCAGGAGTTTCTCCAGTCTGCGGCGGAAGTCTTTGAAGTCTTTCTTGTCTTTCGGTGTCCAACCGGTCTCGGCCATGGCGGTCAGCCGGGGATAAACTTGATAGTCGAGACGGGCGCGGTTCGGGACGCATTCGGACCAGAGCGGAAATTCCAGGCCGAGAATGCTGCCTGCATCGTTTTCGTCCAACTCTGCCGGGACCGGTTCGTAGCGGTAAGCCCGACTCAAGGGCATCAGGCTGTAACTGTGATCCAGATACGCGTCGAGATATGTGGACATGACAACCGCCCGCTTCTCGATCCGGATGGCCTCGAGCAAACGCTCGCGGCCTCTCGCCCAGAATTGCACGACCGCTCCCTTGACCAGCCCATCCTGCAGGATCTCGTTCCAGCCCATAACGTGCCGCCCTTTTGAGTCAAGATAAGCTGCGATGCGGTTGGTGAAATAGACCTGGAGTGCGTGTTCGCCTTTCAGCCCTTCCTCTCGGATGCGCCGCTGGCAGTCGGGGCATCCCTTCCAACGTTTTTTGGGCGCTTCATCCCCGCCGATGTGGATGTAGGGGGAGGGGAAGAGTTCCAGGATTTCGTCGAGGACATCCTGCAGAAAGGTGAAAACGGTCTCTTTCCCGGCGCAGTATATATCGGGGAAGATGCCAAAGTGAGTGGCAACTGTGAACGGGCCACCCGTGCAGGAAAGTTCAGGGTAGGATGCCAGCGCAGCCAGCGAGTGACCTGGCATTTCAATCTCGGGCACAATCGTGATGTTCCTCTCTCCAGCATAGCCCACAATTTCACGGATTTCATCCTGGGCATAAAAACCACGCTGAGGAATTCCATCATGCTGCCTGCCCAGCATGGTTTTGCTTGTCCCGGGACGCTGCGAACCGATCTCGGTTAGTCTGGGATATTTTTTGACCTCGATGCGCCAGCCCTGATCTTCGGTGAGATGCCAGTGGAGTACGTTCAGTTTTTGCAGGGCCATCAGGTCGAGCGTCAGCAGTATGGTCTCTTTGCCGTGGAAATGGCGTCCCTCGTCGAGCATGAAACCGCGCCAGGCAAACCGCGGCTTATCTTCGATGAACACACACGGGAGGCGCCAATCCATGCCATAAACGGGATGTCGATCTTCGATTTCAATCGGGAGCAATTGGCGCAGGCTCTGGATGCCGTAGAAGACTCCGGCCGTTGCGGGCGCTTCGATGACGACCGCATCTGCCTGGACCTCGAGTCGGTAACCTTCACTGCTTAGTCCCACCAAGTTCTGATCCAGATGGAGGCGGATGACGTTTTGTACAGCCAGGTCGTCGGTCCGAACCTGCAGCGGGAATCCCGAGGGAACCGAAAGCAATCCATGCAGATAGTCCGCGTTCCCGCGGTTGGCGGTATCGGTCAGGATGACTGTCTCCGGTGTAAGATTGTATTCTCCGGTCCGGCGTTCTATTTTTACAGGATAGGGGATGATATCCCCTTCGGGGATGTTAGCCATGCAACCATTTTACATCGTCTTAGCGGGATTTGTGGTATACTACCGCCGCTTCCATAACAGGAAGCACATTCTGCCCGGGACGGGCAATAAGCGTCCCTGAGCGGGTTTATCATCCCCGCTAAACTTACAGGTCCTTAAGGGACAGGACCCAGTTAGAAGGAGAAAAATGGCTGTTGTTACTATGAAAGCGCTGCTGGAAAGCGGCGTCCATTTCGGCCACCGAACCAAT
>JAPLGR010000181.1 GCA_026390045.1 Chloroflexota bacterium
GCAGACGTGGTATCCCGCCTGCTCCACGGAGCCCTGGCAGCTCGAAGGTGCCATCCGGACGCTGCGCGCCGCCGGCTACAAGGATCTAGTCGGCGTGCACAATGACACCGTCGTGGTCGACACGCGCGTCGGCGAGTTCAACAACAAGCACCGCTTCGTCACCGACCAGTACGCCGTGCCCTGCGTCTACCTGTACGAGCAGGACTTCGAGTGGTTCGAGTTCAAGCCCAAGAAGCCGTTCCTGGTGCTCGACAAGGTGTATCCCCAGGGCGTGTTCATCCCCAAGGCGCTCGTCGGCCTCAACATCGTCCACCTGCCGACGGTCAAGACGCACGTCTTTACCACCATCACCGGGGCGATGAAGAACGCCTTCGGCGGGCTGCTGCACCGCAACCGCCACTGGACGCACGCCGACATTCACGACACGCTGGTCGACCTGTTGATGATTCAGCAAGAGATCCACCCCGGCTTGTTCGCTTTGATGGACGGCACCTTCGCCGGCGACGGCCCGGGGCCGCGAGCGATGCGCTGGCACGAGAAGAACATCCTGCTCGCCTCGGCCGACCAGGTGGCGATCGACGCCGTCTCCGCGAAGCTTCAAGGCTTCGACCCGATGCAGATCCGCTTCCTGCGCCGGGCGCACGAGCTCGGGCTGGGCGTCGCCGACCCACGCCAGATCAAGGTCGTCGGCTACGACATTGGGCAGGAACCGGCGTGGAACTTCCGCCAGGAGGACACGTTTGCCTCCTGGGGCCAAAAGCTCATCTACCACGGGCCGCTCAAGCCATTCGAGAAGCTGCTGCTGCAGAGCCCACTTGTCCCGTGGTCGTACTTCGCCAGCAACTTCTATCACAACGTCTACTGGTATCCGTTCATCGGGCGCAAGCGCGTTGCTGCTGCGCTGAAGACGCCGTGGGGCCAGCTGTTTGAGAAGTATGGCGACGGCAAGGTCGTCATGCCAGGCACGGAACCCAAGACGGTCGTGCAGGCCATCGTCGGCCTGGCTCTGGCGGCCATTGCCGTTGTTGCCGTGATCCTTCTGCTGCGCGGTGGATGACAGACCTCCGCCGGCGGCTGCTGGCCGGCCTCGCCCTCGGTTTCATCGTCCTCATGGTCGTCGCCCTCCTCGGCGATGTGCGCCAGGTGGCCGGCCGGCTAGCTGGCTTCAATTGGGCCCTCGCGCTCCTGGCGCTCGGCTGCACGCTGTTCAACTACACCCTGCGCTACCTCAAATGGCACTTCTATCTGCGCCAGATCGGCGTGACGGAGATCTCGGCCCGCGAGAGCGCCCGCCTGTTTGTCGGCGGGTTCCCGCTGGCGGTCACGCCCGGCAAGGTGGGCGAAGTTCTCAAGGCCGTCTGGCTGCAGCAGAAGACCGGCATCCCGGTGACACGCGGCGTGACCGTCGTGCTGGCCGAGCGAATCAGCGACGGGCTGGCCGTGCTTGTCCTCTCCACACTGGGTGTGATCGCCTACCCTCAGTACGCTCCGGCATTTGCCGTGGCGCTTGGCGTGCTTGTCTGCTTCATCGTCGTGTCGCAGATCCGGCCGCTTGCCCTCCGGCTGCTCGAATGGGCGCAGCGGATCCCCGGCGTGCGCCGGTTCTCCGGCGGGCTGCATGAACTGTACGAAGGCTCGTACGCCCTCTTCCGCCCGCGAGCGACGCTCGTCGGCGTGGGCCTCGGGACGATCTCGTGGCTCGGCGAAGGCGTTGGTTTCTACCTGATCCTGATCGGCTTGGGCATCACCGGCGGATGGGAGACGCTGGGCAACGCGGTCTTCATCCTGGCGTTCGCCACCGCTGTCGGCGGGCTCTCCACGCTGCCCGGTGGCCTCGGCGCTGCCGAGGGAACCATTGCCGGCATGCTCGCGCTGGTGATGACCCTCCCGGCCAGCCTCGCGGCCGCCGCCACGCTGCTGATCCGCTTCGCCACGCTGTGGTTCGGCGTGACGCTCGGCCTGATCGTGTGGGCGATGTCGCCGGACCTGATGGGCCAGGCCTCAGCAGCAGGACCGAAGCCCGCCGTCTGAGTTCTCTGTCGCACGACCTTCGACGCAAGGCTATCCGCTCCCGCGCGTATCCATCGCGCAAGCCGGCTCCTCAGATCGCGGATGCTGCGGGCTGGCACATGGTACAGTTGGCCCGTCGCCCTGGCTATGGACACGATCCTCGCTGAGCTGCACTGCCACACCTGCTACTCCAAGGACAGCCTGATGCTGCCCGGCCGGCTGATCAGCCTTGCCCGGCAGCTGGGGCTGCAGCGCCTGGCGATCACTGATCACAACGTCTTTGAGGGAGCCCTGCGCGCGGCGGAGATCGACCCTGAGTTGATCGTTCCCGGCGAGGAGATCATGACCACGGGGGGCGAATTGCTGGCGTACTACGTCCGCGAGCCTATCCCCCGGGGCCTCACCCCCGAGAAGACGATCGAAATCCTGCGCCAGCAGGGCGCCGTGATCGGCGTGGCCCATCCTTTCGACTCCATCCGCGCCGGGCATTGGGATGAGGCAGAGCTGCGCGAGATCCTGCCGCTGGTGGACGCGGTCGAGGTGTTCAATGCGCGCGTGGCAATGCCGGCGCAGAACCGGCACGCGGCTGAGGTCGCCGACGCCGCGGACAAGCCTGGCATCGCAGGATCCGACGCACACGCGTATCTCGAGGTCGGGCGTGCGACGACGCGCCTGCCGGCCTTCCGTGATGCAGCGAGCCTGCGCGCCGCGCTGGCGTCGTGCGAAGTCCGCGGCCACCTATCGCCCTACTGGGTGCACCTGCTCTCGCGATACGCTGCATGGCGCAAGAAGTCGGGCTGGCGCATGCCTCCCGGCACCTGAACCCGCAGGCCGGTCACGGCCCGGCCGCCGAATCCATCCACACAGAGACCACGTATGGCCGCATCACAACCACTCGACTCCACCGTCCTGCTGTTCACCCGCCACGGTCTTGGCCACGGCGATCCTGAGCTCCAGCTCAAGCTGGCCGGGACGTACCTGCAGCTGCTGCTCGAGGCCGAGACGCTGCCGTCCGTCATCTGCTTCTACACGGAGGGCGTCAGGCTGGTGGTAGAGGGTTCGCCCGTGCTCGAGCCGCTGCGCGCGCTCGAAGCGCGCGGCGTGCGTCTTGTGGTGTGCTCGACGTGCCTGGGGTTCTACGGGCTGACCGACGCGGTGAGGGTAGGCATTGTCGGCGGCATGCCGGATATCATCGAAGCACAGCGGCGAGGGGAGAAAGTCATCACCCTCTAGCCGAGCCCTGAGCTGCAGTCTCCGCGCCCCCCGAGCGCCCGAGGACTACTCCTTCGAGCGCAGGTGAGGGAAGAGGATGACCTCGCGAATCGTTGGGCGGCCGGTGAGCAACATCGTCAGCCGGTCGATCCCCATTCCGAAGCCGCCGTTGGGCGGCATGCCGTAGCGCATTGCGCGCAGGTAGTCCTCGTCCATCGGGTGACGCTCTTCGTCGTCGGCGGCGTAGTCGCGGCCCATCTCGGCGAAGCGCGCCTCCTGGTCCACCGGGTCGTTGAGCTCGGTGAAAGCGTTGCACAGCTCCATACCCCCCGCGTAGCCCTCGAAGCGCTCGACCGTCCCCAGCTCTCCCGGCTTGCTCTTGGCCAACGGCGAGATATCGCGCGGGTAGTCGTAGATGAAAGTCGGCTGGATCAGCGCCGGCTCCACGTAGTGCGTCAGGAGCGACTCGATCAGCTTGCCGCGCGTCGACGATTCGGCTGGATCGTGCCCCTTAGCAAGCATCGCCCTCCGCAGTGACTCGGCCGAGGGGTGTGCGGCAATGTCGATGCCCGAGCGCTGGAGGATCGCGGAGCGCAGGTCTTCGCGCCGCCACGGCGGAGTCAGGTCGATCGTGTGACCGTCGTACTCGATCGTCGTCGTCCCGACCGCCTGGCGGGCAGCGGCAGCAACCATCTCCTCGGTGAGCACCATCACGTGGCGGTAGTCGGCATAGGCCATGTAGAACTCGAGCTGGGTGAACTCGGGGTTGTGCTTGAAGGACACGCCCTCGTTGCGGAAGTCGCGCCCGATCTCGTACACGCGCTCGAGCCCGCCCACCAGCAGGCGCTTCAGGTACAGTTCAAACGAGATGCGCAGGTAGAGATCCTGGTGCAGCTGGTTGTGGTGCGTGACGAACGGCTGCGCCGCCGCCCCTCCGTAGATCGGCTGCAGGATCGGCGTCTCGACCTCGATGAACCCGTGCTCGTCGAGGAAGGCGCGCACCGCGTTGATCACGCGCGCCCGCGTGCGGAACACCTCGCGCACCTCAGGGTTGACCGCCAAGTCGGCGTAACGCTCCCGATAGCGGGCCTCCGGATTGGCGAAGGCAGCGTGCACCACACGCTCACCGTCGACGACCTCCTCCTTGCCGGCAGGCAGCGGCGAGATCGCCTTGGCCAGCATGGTGAAGTCGCGGACGTGCAGCGAGATCTCCCCCGTCTTAGTGCGGAAGAGCTCGCCCGAAGCCTGGACGAAGTCGCCCAGGTCAAACAGATCGGTGAACAGCGCCGTCTTCTCCGCGCCGAGGTCGTCGGCCCGCAGGTACAGCTGCAGCCGGCCGTCGCCGTCCTCGACGTGGGAGAAGGTGACCTTGCCCATGCGCCGGATCGAGCGCAGCCGCCCCACGACGGTGGCCTTCACCGGGCTCCCCTCGGGCGCGGCTTCGAACGCCCGCTGGGCCTCAGCGGTGGTGTGGGTGCGCTTGGCGGTCGTCGGGTAGGGTTCCATCCCGGCGCGCCGCAGCGCTTCGGCCTTCTCCAGGCGCAGTCGTTCGAGATCGTTCAGCTCAGCCATTGTGTATCTCTCGGATGCGGGCGAAACCCGCTGCCCGGCCGGCGCCGGGCGCAAGCCAGGCGGCTGCCGGGCAGCGGCCAGAGTCGAATCCTACAAAAAAAGCCCCGCGCAAGCCAGGCCGGCGCGGGGCGCTGTCCCGGACCTGGGCCTACTTGATCTTGGCCACCTTGAAGCGCAGCGTGCCAGCGGGGGCGTGCACCTCGACCTCGTCGCCCACGCGGTGGTCGAGCAGCGCCTGCCCCAGCGGCGACTCATTCGAGATCAACCCTTGCTTCGGATTCGCCTCGGCCGCGCCGACGATCGTGAAGGTCTCAGGCTTGGAAGTGCCTTCCTGAACGACGACGGTGCTACCGATCTTGACCACATCCTTCGGGCCGCCCGCCTCGATCACCTTGGCCTGCGCCAACATGTGCTCAAGCTCGAGGATGCGGCCTTCCACGAAGGCCTGCTCGTTCTTGGCAGCCTCGTACTCGGCGTTCTCAATCAGCTCACCGTCTTCCATCGCCTCGTGGAGGCGCACCGCGACTTCCTGACGCTTGACCGTGCGCAACTGCTCGAGCTCTTCCTCCAGCTTCTTTAGCCCTTCCGGGGTGACGTAGACGGCATGCATGCTCATCCCCACCTCAACCTCTGGCACTTCGGAGTAGACAAAAGGACTGAGAGGTCTCTCTCAGCCCATGCGCTTTCGCTGGTTGGATGATAGCACACCTGAGAGGTGCTGTCTAGACGAAGGCACACAGCGGGATCGGCCCATAGGTGGCAGGACGTGCTCCATTCCCGCGCCTCTCGGGCATCTCTGGCGTGGGACTCAGGTCCCATTCGGAGTCGCAGAGGGCCGGCTAGCCACGCCGTTGGCTCCAGCCGGGCGCAGGAAGCGCAGGCCACCGGATCGCTCGAGCGTTTCGGTCAGCTCTCGATACAGGGCATTCTCGGTGGGCCAGAAGGTTGACAGCTGCGAGCGGTATTCGGCGATCGCGTCAATCCATTGCTGCACTTCTTCATCCACCAGCGGCACGGCAGTAGTGATCCCGGTCGGGAGCGAGAGGTCAGCAGGAAGGACACCGCCGCGCGCGGCGTAGGGCATGTCC
>JAPLGR010000031.1 GCA_026390045.1 Chloroflexota bacterium
AAGATCGGCAACGTCCCCTGGGTGACCGTTCTAGGGCTAATCGGCGGGGTTCTTGCCAGCTTAATGGCTCTGGCGTTCCTGCTCGCACCGCAGCTGGGCCTAGTGAGCAAGCTGGCCTACACGGTGGTGTTCGGGATCATCGCGTTCTGGGCGATCTACTTCTTCATCGCCAAACGCGTGCAGAAGTCGCGCGGCATCAATGTCGACTACGCCTTCAAGGAGGTCCCGCCCGAGTAATCGACGCCATCGTCCAATCACAGGCCGGAGGGCCTAGGTCCTCCGGCCTCTGCGAGATCCCGCCGCCTTCGCCAGCGGCGGGGTGCCGCAGGGGTGCTCCCGGTTCAGTCCGCCATACTCATCTTCTGTTGGGAGGTTCGGCATGAAGGATCAAGCCAGGGTCATCGTGATCGGCGGCGGCATCATGGGAGTCAGCGTCGCCTACCATCTGGCCAAAATGGGCTGGAAGGATGTGATGCTGCTCGAGAAGGGCGAGATCGCGAGCGGCGAGTCCGGATGGGCCGCCGGACTGGTGACACAGTTCCACACCTCGCCCACGCTGATGCAGATCCGCAAGTACAGCATTGACCTGTTCAGCGAGCTTGGGCTGATCCAGCACGTGGGCAGCCTGCGACTGGCCTCGAGCGAAGTCCAGCTCAAGGAACTGCAGCGCAACATCAGCCAGGCCAAGGCCATCGGTCTCGAATGCGAAGTCATCTCCCCTGACGAGACGCTGAAGCTGTTCCCGTCCCTGTCCAAGGAGAGCCTGTACGGAGCCATCTACCTGCCGCGCGATGGTCATCTCGACCCCTACCTGACCACTACGGACCTCGCCCGCCGTGTGCGCGAGATGGGCGTCTCAGTCCACACCGACACAAGGGTCACCGGGATCGAGCTCTCGCCGAAGGGTGAGATCCAGAAGGTGCGCACGAATAAGGGCGACATTCGGACAGAGATCGTGGTCAACGCCGCCGGGCTGTGGGGGCCACAGGTGGCCGCCATGGCCGGGCTGCACATCCCCACCACACCGGTCGATCACCAACACATCGCCCTCAAGGCCGTCCCGGGCAAGGAACTTCCGCATCAGACCCCGTGCGTGCGCGACCCGGACAACCTAGTCTACCTGCGCGAGGAGTCGGGCGGGATTGTGGTGGGCGGCTATGAGCTCAATCCGATCGCCCGCTGGGTGGATGGCGTGCCGTGGGAGCACGGCGGCAAGGCGCTGCCCGGCGACATGAACCAGTTCGAGCCGCTGCTGGAAGGCGTCATCCGCCGCATCCCGTTCCTCGACCAAGCCCAGATCGTCACGCTGGTTCGGCACCCCGGTGCTTACACGCCCGACAGCAAGCCGTTGCTGGGGCCGCTGCCCGGCGTGAAGGGCTTCTGGTGCGCGGCGGGGCTGTCGCTCAATGGGTACGGCGGCGCAGGCGGCATGGGCAAGATCATTGCCGAGTGGATCATCGAGGGTGAGCCCTCGCTCGATATCTTCGGCTTCCATGCCTGGCGCTTTGGCCGCTACTATTCTGATCCGTCCTACGCGGCTGAGCGCACGCGCGAGGGCGTCAAGTACTACTACCTGCTGCGCTACCCGAACGACGAGAACGAGTGGGCTCGCCCGCACCGGGTCAGCCCAGTCCATAACCGGCTTCAGGAGCTCGGCGCAGTCTTCGGCGAGAAGAATGGCTGGGAGCGCGTGAACTACTTCCAGCCCGGCAAGGCCTGGAAGCGCATGGGTGCCGAGCAGCGCGAGTGGGGCTGGACGCGGCCGCCGTACTTCGAACGGGTGGGTAAGGAGCACGTGGCCTGCCGCGAGCGCGTGGCGATCTTCGACATGTCCTCTTTCGGCAAGATCGATCTGCGCGGCCCAGGCGCCCTGTCCCTCCTACAGCGTCTGACCGACAACCAGATGGACGTCCCGGTCGGCCGAGCGGTCTACACCCAGTTCCTCAACACCAAGGGCAACGTCGAGGGTGATGTCACCATCACCCGGCTGGGCGCGGATTACTTCCGCCTGATCACCGGATCCAACTTCATCGGCAACGATCTGGGATACGTCCGCATGGGCATTCGCCCGGGCGACCCGCCGGTCGAGATCCGAGACGTGACCGAAGAGCTTGCCGTGATCGGCCTATGGGGGCCGAAGGCCCGCGAGGTGCTGCAGGCCGTCTCCAAGAGCGATGTCTCCAACAAGGCCATCCCCTACATGAGTTCGGCCATGATCGAGATCCAGGGCATGCCGGTGCTTGCCCAGCGCGTCACCTACGTCGGCGAGCTCGGCTGGGAGTTCTACGTGCCCGTCGAGCACGCCATGCAGGTGTGGGATGCGCTCTACGCCGCCGGCGAGAAGTTCGGCATCGAGCCGGGCGGCTACAAGGTGCTGGACTCCCTGCGCCTGGAGAAGGGCTACCGCTACTACAGCATGGACGTCACGATGCTCGAGAATCCCTACATGGCGGGTCTCGGTTTCTGCGTCCGCCTGAACAAGGGCGACTTCATCGGGCGCGACGCGCTGGTCAAGATCAAGGAGCAGGGTGTCACGCAGAAGCTGTGCACGCTGCTGGTCGGCGACAAGGACTATCTGACAATCTACGGCGGCGAGGCCGTGCTGAACGGCAAGGAGGTCGTCGGGCGACTGCGCAGCGCGGGCTACGGCTTCACCGTCAAGCGCAATATCGCCTACTCCTACCTGCCTGTTGCGCTGGCCAAGATCGGAACGAAGCTGGAGGTTGAGGTCTTCGGGAAGCGCGTCGCGGCCGAGGTGGCTGAGGACGTGCTGTACGATCCCAAGGGTGATCGCCTGCGGGTGTAGTCCGGCTCACAGAATGATGCTCCAAGCAGGGGCGACCCTTGGGTCGCCCCTGCGCATCACACGAACCGCGAATCTCAGGAGGCAGC
>JAPLGR010000669.1 GCA_026390045.1 Chloroflexota bacterium
CGCCGCGGTCGTGTGCGGCTGCACCACCATCATCGCGGTGGATGTCAATCCGAATCGCTTGAAGATGGCCAAGGAACTCGGCGCCACCCACACTATCAACGCCGCGGAGACGGGCCCGGTGCAGGCCATCCTGGACATCACGGGCGGGGGCGCGCAATTCAGCCTGGAGTGCGTCGGGAACCCCAAGATATTCAGGCAGGCTGTGGATGTTCTGCCTCGCCTTGGGGTCTGCGGCCTGACCGGCGTGGTCCCGCCGGGCACCGAGGTCAGCCTGAACATGGATCTCATCATGAATGCCCGAACGGTCAGGGGGATCCTTGGAGGCGATGGCATCCCAGAGCTGTTCATCCCCAGACTGATCGAACTGCACCATCAGGGCCGGTTCCCGTTTGACCGGATGATCGCCTTCTACCCGTTCGACGAGATCAACAAGGCAGTCGCGGACATGGAGGAAGGGCGTGTGATGAAACCGGTGTTGCGACTGTAGCGCCAGCAGGTTTGTCGCTGACACGGGGGGATGATGAGCATCTCCAGTCGTCTGATCGGAAAGCTGTTCGATCTGCCGCCGGCCGAAACGTACGACATCACCATTGAGCGGGACGTCAAGGTACCCATGCCCGATGGGGTGGTCTTACTCGCGGACCACTACTATCCGGGCAAGGGCCGGCCTCCGACGATCTTGATCCGTTCGCCATACGGCAGGCGGAGCGTGTTCGGCCTCATGCTCGGCCGTCCTTTCGCCGAGCGTGGCTTTCAGGTATTCATCCAAAGCTGCCGTGGCACGTTCGGCTCGGGGGGCACACTCGACCCCTTTCATCAAGAGCGGGCCGACGGATTGGCAACCGTGGAGTGGTTGAAGAAGCAGGATTGGTTCAACGGCGAGTTGGCCACGTTCGGTCAGAGCTATCTGGGCTTCGTCCAGTGGGCTATTGCCAAGGAGATGGGGTCGGTCCTCAAAGCCATGGCGACGTGGGTCACGAGCGCCGAGTTCCGCACAGTGACTTATCCGGGCGAATCTCTCTGGCTCGAATCGAGTTTCGGCTGGACAAACCAGATCGTGACGCAGGAAGGATCGCCGCTGGGCATCTTCATGGGCCTGCTCGCGGGAGACAGGAAGATGAGGCCGGCCTACAGGCACCTGCCACTGATTGAGGTGGATGAGAGGGTGTTGGGCAGGCCGGTGCGGTTCTGGCGCGAATGGCTCGAGCACAATGAGCCTGGCGATGAATGGTGGACACGGAGCGATTTCAGTGGGACGGTCTCTCAAGTGACTGTGCCCAATCATATAGGAGGCGGCTGGTACGACATCTTCCTGCCCCAGACCATTCGAGACTATCTCGCGCTGGTGCATGCTGGTCGCCAGGTCTACTTGACGATTGGCCCCTGGACGCACCTTGACCTGCTGCGGTACATGGGGGTGTCAGTCAAGGAGGCCCTTGCCTTGTTCCGGGCCCATCTGCTGGGTGATCGGAGTGGGCTGCGTGAGATGCCGGTGCGCATCTTTGTGATGGGAGCGAACGAGTGGCGGAACCTGCCAGGGTGGCCGCCTGCCAATTCGAGACCGCAGCGTTGGTACTTGCACCCAGGTCGGATCCTCTCCCCAGAGGCGCCACCCGAGTCAGAGCCGGATCGTTACCACTATGACCCGGCTGATCCGACGCCCGGAGTGGGCGGCGCCGCCATGAGCGCCAATTCGGGGCCCAAGGACCAGCGCGCACTGGAAGCGCGACCGGACGTCCTCGTCTACACCAGCGCCGTTCTCGACCGCGACATGGAAGTGATCGGTCCTGTGCGAGCAGAACTATTCGTGAAATCAAGCCTCGAGCACACCGACTTCTTTGCCCGTCTCTGTGATGTGGATCCCTCGGGCAAGTCCATCAATATCTGTGATGCCTTGGTGCGTTTGGTCCCCGGCAGGCCTCTACGCGAGTCGGATGGCACGCTCCGCGTCAGCATGGATCTCTGGCCCGCGGCATACCGCTTCAAGCGCGGCCACCGAATCCGGTTGCAGGTGTCGAGCGGGGCGCATCCGCGTTGGGCGCGCAATCCCGGGAGTGGCGAGCCATTGGCGACGGCCAAGACGTTGTGCGCCGCGGATCAGACCGTCTTTCACGACCCGGCACACCCGTCGGTGATTGTCTTGCCGGTCCAAACCTGAAGCCCTGAGCTCATCTGCCTGGTCGCGACACTGGCTCTGGCAACTGAAGGTCCATCGAGAGGCAAACATGAAACTCCTAAGAGTGAACATGAACTCAAGGGCCATCACGGTCGAAGATGTGCCGCAGGACTACGTCGGACTTGGCGGCAGGGGCCTCACCTCCATCATGGTCAACGCTGAGGTTCCCCCGAAGTGTGATCCCCTCGGGCCGGAGAACAAGCTTATCTTCGCGCCCGGCTACCTGACCGGCACGCCTCTGCCGAATACCAGCCGGATCTCCATTGGGGGGAAGAGTCCACTGACAGGCACGATCAAAGAGAGCAACGTGGGAGGGACCGTGGCAACGGCCCTTGCCGATCTAGGTATCACAGCGATCATCGTCGAGGGGCAGGCGCCGGCAGGTGAGCTCAGCCTCCTCGGGATCGACCAGAAAGGGGAGGCGAGCCTCGTCCCGGCGCAGGAATACCGCGGGATGCGGACCTACGCGCTGGTCGAGAGAATGCTGAAGGCCTACGGGGAGAAGACCTCCGTCCTATGCATCGGGCCGGCCGGGGAGCAAAGGCTGGCCGTAGCCTCCATCCAGTCCTCCGACGTCGATGGTCGTCCCTGCCGCGCCGCCGGCCGAGGCGGCATGGGTGCCGTCATGGGTGCCAAGGGGCTCAAGGCGCTGGTTGTAGACCAGCGCGGGAAGAGCGCGGATGCCATTGCCGATGCCCAGGCCTTCAAGAAGCGGGGCGGCAAGACAACGCACATGGGCTGCAGCCAGTGCGCCATCCACTGCTCCAACGAGTTCGTGGATGCCGAGGGGAAGTATGTCACCAGTTCGTTGGAGTACGAGACGATCTGGGCGATGGGCGGCATGACCGGAGTGGTTGACCTGGACACGATCGCTCGACTCGACCACCTGTGCGACGACCTGGGGGTCGACACAATGAGCACGGGCGTGGGCGTTGCCGTCGCCATGGACGCGGGCTACCGGCAGTTCGGCGACGCCAAAGCGGTAGTCGAGATGGTGGAGGAGATCGGCAGGGGGACGGACTTCGGGAAGATCCTGGGCAGTGGCCCTGCAGCGGTGGGCAAGCACTTCAACAACAAGCGGGTTCCCGTGGTCAAGGGCCAGAG
>JAPLGR010000065.1 GCA_026390045.1 Chloroflexota bacterium
CACTGTCACAGAGCGATGCACTCCGTCATCGACCGCCAGCCCAATCACGGAGTCGAGTTCAAGGTCCTCGCCAAATGGGCACGCCTCACCGGAGTTGACCATCTACACACTGGAACCGGTGTGGGCAAGCTCGAGGGCGAATTTCAAGACCTGAAAGACAGGTGCAACCTGCTCCGAATGAGCAACACACCAAAGGCAGGCGGGCTATACTTCGACCAGCCATGGGGAAAACTGAAAACGGTTGTGCCGGTCGCCTCCGGCGGACTACACCCAGGCCATGTCTGGAAGGTCTATGATACCTACGGAAACGATGCCTTCTTCCTGTTCGGAGGCGGAACACACGGACACCCAGGCGGAAGCTACGCCGGAGCCAAAGCAGTCAGAGCCGCCGTCGAGGCAGCGGCACACGGTATCGGCCCCGACGAGGCCATGAAAGACAGCAAAGAGCTGCGACAGGCCATCGAGTTGTGGGGAACAGTCAAGTTCTAAAGAACACAGGCAGTAGAGGTTCAGGCTGATTTCGAGCGCTGACGTGCTAGTTCCAGAGCTCTCGCCACAGCCTTCTCCGGATCCTGCTCAGATAGGATCATGACGCTTCTGCGTTCGTCCAAGAATGTTCCCTTGACGCGGTCGGCGGTTCCGCCGCTTCCTTCAATTGCGATGATCGGCTTGCCTTTCAGATAGCCCGCGCATGTCTCAATGAGCGCTCCGGCACCTCCACTAATCAGTATTAGCGCGTCGGCGCTGTAAGCAGTGGCAAAATCTCTCGCCCATCCGATTCCCGTCGCTATTACTATATCGCAGTACTTGTTTGCATAATGCGTCTCGTCCTGCGGGATTATTCCTACAGTGATCCCGTGGTTCTCTTTGGCCCCTTTGCAAGCAGATTCCATCACCCCACCCAAACCTCCGGTCAAGAGGATGGCGCCGCGTTTTGCTGCTTCCGCTCCGACTCGGTATGCCAACTCGGCTGCTTCAGCGGTGCAATGATCCGCAGCCGAACCGATCACCACAAGTTGAACTCTCTTCTCCGCCGAAGATGTCAATGCCTTGTCCTCAGTCATGTCATATGCACCTAATGTCACACTGATCTCAATATCGGTTCCCGAGTCCCGAAGGTTTCAATGGAGCCCCGGATCATGTCTTGGAGAGATACGAGCGTCGCTGGTTTTCTTGGGAAATCGGCGACGTGGATTGATGCTAGATGAACGGCGCAAGAGGTGGAAGATATTCACCCATAGACAATCAACTAGGTTGCAACAAAGAAACCTCTACGGTGGAAGTTCGAGTCCGAAAGCTTGCACCAAAACGTCATCCAACGGATTGCGCTTGTCACGTGAGCGACCGGAGGTGGCAGCCACCCTTGTTTGAGTGGCAGCCACCCTAGGCGATCACGGATGGCCGTATTGTAGCGTGCTAAGAGGCCGTAAGGACCACTCGGTTCCACCGCCATCAATGGTTCAAATCTTGGCGCCCGCACCAGCCTACCCACACACACAATCAACTATCCTGACGGTTCAAATTCGCTG
>JAPLGR010000020.1 GCA_026390045.1 Chloroflexota bacterium
CATCTCGTTCGAGCGCGGCGGGAAGCTCGTCCATGCCGCACTCCGTCCAGTACTGCTCCATCCCGCCGGCAAACAGGCCGATCTTCGGTCGAGGGTCGTGAGCCATGCGAGCCTCCTCGTGCACGGATGGTCCCGGAAACGTGGCTGGGACGCGACGCACGCCGCCCGAGGGTGGTCCCTGGGCGACGTGCATCCTGGCCGCCTTGTGGCGGGTCCGGCTTCGCCTAAGGCGTCCTCGGGATGCCGCCGGCCTGTGACAGGGCGGCGACGAACTCGGCAGCGATCTTGTCCGGCGCGGTAATGGCCGTGCCGACGACCACGGCAAAGGCGCCCGCCCGGAGGACCTCGACGCAGTCAGCCGGCGTCTTGACGCTTCCCTCGGCAATGATCGGCACCTTCACCGTCCGGGCCAGCTCGCTTACGAGACCGATGGGCGGACCCGGGACCTTCTCGTCCACGTACGCATAGCGGTACGAGGTTGTAGCGACGATGTCCGCGCCGTGGTCGACGGCAAAGCGGGCGTCCTCCACGGTGGCGATGTCGGCCATGAGCAGTACGTCCAATTCATCCTTGATGCGGATCATGCGGGCCTTGAGCGCCGGCACATCGCGGTCGTACTGCGGCAGGACGTGCAGGGCAAGGATCTCACAGCCCAAGCGGGCGACTTCCTCGGCCGCTTCGAAGGACGGCGTGATGTACACGCGAGGATGTTGATCCGGCCGGCGGATCTTGTTGATGCCGATCACCGGTAGCCGGACCTCGGCCTTGATGGCGGCGATGTCCTGCGCCCCATTGGCCCGAATGCCGACAGCCCCGGCCATCTCCGCCGCCCGGGCCATGGCTGCCATGATGGACGGGCTGCGCAGCGGCGAGCCAGGATCGGCCTGGCAGGACACGATCAAGCCGGCGCGCATGCCCAGCGATTCGAGGTCGGCCGCCATGCTCAGCCCTTCCGGAGCTCCGGCTCCTCCCTCCCAGCGGGCAGCATCGCATCCAGCATGTCGCGCATGATCGAAGGCTCGTCCGGATTCAACTTGCGTGCCAGCGTCCAGTAGTAGGTGAGCAGCTGAAGCACTGGCAGGTAGGACAGGGCGGCCAAGAACGAGTCGGTCCGCTCCGGGAGGCCGATGGTGTAGTCCGAGAGGCCCTGCAGGTCCACTCCCGGCTCTGTGACCGCCAGGCTGTGGGCGCCGAACTTGCGCACGAGGCGCAGCAGCTGCAGGACAAGCTTCGTGTCCACATTGTGCGCCAGCGGGAGGATCAGCCAGTCCTTGTTCAGCGGCCCGAGGGCGCCGTGGAAGACGTTCCCCGTGTGATCGGAGAGCGTGGTCACATAGGCCGTTTCCTGCAGCTTGACCGCACCTTCGAGCGCCGCCCCATAGTTGCTGCCCGTGCCCCCCATGAAGACGGTCGAGTGCTTGGCCAGTTTGGGCATGAGCGTCCGGACCGCGTCCTCGGCGGCGCCGACGACCTTGTCGCTCGCAGCCGGGGCGGCCGCCAGCGCCCGGCGTCGCTGCGATGCCTCGCCGTCCTTCGGATCGGCGAGCTCAAGCCCCAGGCGCATGAGCAGCCCGGCGCAGGCCAGCACGCTCTTGGTCTTGGGGAAGGTGATCTCGGGCCCCTCGCCGGTCAGCAAGGTCACCTGCGCATGCTGGGCCAGCAGGCTGTCCGCAACGCCCGTCATGGCCACACCCAGCGCGCCGCGACGCTTGGCGTCGTCCATCGCCTCCACGACCCAGCCGCGCTCGCCCGAACGCGAGACGACGACCACCGCCGTCTTGGGGTTGAGGAGCCGGTCGCCATAGTAGGCGAATTCGGTCGACGGGATGACGTCGACCTTGATCGGGACGTGGTAGCGCATCAGCGGATACGCCATCATTGTCGCCGTGTGCGAGCTGCCGACGCCCGACAGGATCAGGCGCTGGATCCCCCGGTCCCGGATCTTCTTCGCCAGCGAGGCGATGGCGGCCTCATTCGACTCCAGCGTACGCCCGAGGGCGCTCGGGCCTTCGTGAATGTAGCCGATCATGTGATACGCAGCGGGCATGAATCACCTCTTCGAGTTGTGTCGCGGAAGCCGACCCGCGGTCACGCGGAGGACGGCTGCAATCCGCCTTCGATAGTGCGCAGTTCGGCCACGCCGGTGATCATCGACACGATCTCATCGCCGACCACCTCACCGATCAGTCGCTCGCCGCGGATGACACCGCGCCGGATGACCACGATGCGATCGACGACCGAGAAGACGTGCTGCAGGTTGTGACTGATGATGACTGTGGCGATCCCCTCGTCCTTGAGCCGGCCGATGATCTCCAGGGCCTGCTGCGCTTCGCGCAGGCCGAGCGCGGCGGTCGGCTCGTCGAGCAGGATGAGTTTCTTGCCCCAGCCCACGGCCCGTCCGAGGGAGATCGCCTGGCGCTGGCCGCCGGACAGGACTTCCACCTTCTCCCGCACCGATCCGATGTTGATCTTCAACCGCTCCAGGATCTGCCGGGCCTCGGCCTCCATCTCCCGGCTGCGCAGGACCTGGATCGCGCCCCGCAGCCAGGGCTGGACAAGTTCCCGGCCGAGGAACATGTTGGCGACGATATCCAGGTTGTTAATCAGCGCCAGGTCCTGGTAGAGCGTTTCGATGCCCATTGTGCGTGCGTCTTCGGGGTTCCGGATGGTGACCTCCCGGCCGTCGAAGCGGATGGTCCCCGAGTCAGGGTGCTCGACCCCGGAGATGATCTTGACCAGCGTGGATTTGCCGGCGCCGTTGTCTCCCACCAGTCCAACCGCCTCCCCCGGATACACCCGGAAGGCGACGTCCTGCAGGGCCTGAACCGCGCCAAAACTCTTGGTGATGTGCTCCATTTCCAGCAGGGGCTGCGGGCTGTCCATGCTCGCCTCCTAACGCAGATGCTGCTTGAGCGTGTCGAGGCCGACGGCGATGAAGATCGTCAGGCCGCGAATGACGTTGTACCAGTAGGGCGAGACATTGGCCACGGTGAGGGCCGAGTTGATCAACCCCAGCAGCAGCACACCGCCTAGCGCTCCGATGAGCGAACCCTTGCCGCCCTTCAGGCTCACGCCGCCGATGACCGCCGCGGCCATGACATCGAAAGTCATGCCCTGCGCCATGCCCGGCGTGGCGGCGTCGAGGCGGGCCGACAGGCACCATCCGGCCACGGCCGCCAGCAGGCCGCTCAGGATGAAGGCCAGCATCACAACCCGGTCGGGTTCCAGACCGAAGGCAAACGCCACCGACGCATTGCCGCCGGTGGCAAATAGCCTGCGGCCGAAGAGCGTGCGCGTGATCAGGAAGTGGAAGAACAGGTACAGAACCAGCGCCAGCAGGACGAGCACGGGTATCGGCCCGGCCATCATCGTGCCGATGGCCTTGTAGACCAAGGGGAACTTGATGACCGACTGGCTCAACGTGAAGATGACCGTCAGCCCGCGGAATACGAAAATCGTCGCCAGCGTGACGATGAACGGGTAGATCTTGAGGCGGGAGACGCAGAACGCGTTGATGGAGCCGATGAGGCCGGCGACGGCCAGCATCGACGGCAGGACATTCCACGGGATGATGCCCCAGCCAGGCGTCGGGGGACGCGTGCCCATCAGGACGGCCGCGAACATGGCGCAGAACGCAAGCACCGACTCCACCGACAGGTCGAAGTTGCCTGTCAGCAGGCA
>JAPLGR010000535.1 GCA_026390045.1 Chloroflexota bacterium
TCCATTCGCGCCGTGAAACCCAGATCCACAATCTCCGGGAAGTGGTCAACCAGCAGATCGGTGACCACCTCACCGATTTCAGTCGGGATCAGGGCCTTGGCCTCACGACGGACGTAGCGCCGTGCCTGCAGCGTCGAGAGAGTCGGCGCGTAGGTCGAAGGCCTGCCGATCCCCAGCTCCTCCATCGCTTTCACCAGTGTCGCTTCGGTGTAGCGCGGCGGCGGCTGGGTGAAATGCTGATCGGGTAGCAGGTCCACGAGATCCAGCGCCTCGCCGGGCTCGACCTCCGGCAAGGCCCCCATCGCCTCGCCCTCCCCGGCCTCCTCGCCGTTTTCCCCGTTGGAGCCGTTGCCACCAGTCCCGCGATCCTCGTACACGCTCAGAAAGCCCGCGAACCGCAGGCTCGAGGCCGCGGCGCGTAACCCGTAGAGATGCTCTGCAGACCTGCCCTCCACCTCGATCGTCTGCGTGTCGTATTCAGCGGGCTTCATCTGCGAGGCCACAAAGCGCTTCCACACTAGCGTGTACAGCTTCAGTTGATCAGGGGTCAGGTAGCTGGCGATTTGCTGCGGCTCACGCGCCACAGACGTCGGACGGATTGCCTCGTGGGCTTCCTGCGCCCCACGCGTGCGAGCGCGGTAGACAGGCGGCTCCTCCGGGACATACTCAGGCCCGAAGCGCGCGGCAATCAGGCGTCGGGCATCCTGCTGCGACTGCTGAGACACCTGCGGCGAATCCGTGCGCATGTACGTGATCAGCCCGACCGGCTCGTGCTGGTCGAGGTCCACGCCTTCATACAGCTGCTGGGCAACCGCCATGGTCTTGCGCGCGGTGAAGCCGACGCGCCGCGAGGCGTCTTGCTGCAGCGTGCTGGTTGTGAACGGCGGTGACGGGCGGCGCGAGCGCGTGCCGCGCTTGACGGCGGCCACGATATAGTCGGCACGCCTCATGCCATCCAGCACGGGGTCGACCGCTTCGCGTGACGGCAGCTCGGGCGCGCTGTCATCCAGGCGCGTCAGCCGCGCCCGAAACGCAGGTAGATGCACCTTTGACTGGAGCGTCGCATCGATCGTCCAGTACTCCACGGGAACGAACCGCTCTATCTCCCGCTCCCGGTCAACGACCATTCGCAGCGCGACCGATTGAACACGACCAGCAGACAGTCGGCTCCGGACCTTGCTCCACAGCAGCGGGCTCAGGTTGTAGCCGACGAGGCGATCCAGGACACGCCTCCCCTGCTGCGCGTCGACCAGGTCCTGGTCGATCGGCCGCGGATGTTCGAACGCCTCCTTCACGGCGTCCTGCGTGATTTCGTGGAAGGACACGCGCCGCGCCCGCTCGGGATCGATTTTGGCCGCTTCCATCAGGTGCCACGCGATCGCCTCCCCCTCACGGTCCGGGTCCGTCGCCAGATACACTTCCTCGGCCTTCGCCGCGTCTGCAACCAGTCCCTTGACCACGTCCTTCTTCTCGTTCGGGACGCGGTACTTCGGCTCGAAGTCGTTCTCGACGTCCACCGAGAGCTGCGAGCGCAGCAAATCGCGCACGTGGCCAACCGAAGCGCGCACAACGTACCCCTTGCCCAGGTAGCGTCCAATGGTGCGCGCCTTGGCCGGCGACTCGACGATCACCAGCTTGCCGCGCCGCTTGCTGCCGCGCTTGGATGACCGTTTCGCCTTCTCAACCACCGGTGCGGTCATGCCCTCATGCGCCGGCGTCCGCCCCATGCGCACCAAGCCCGTGCCGCAAACCGGGCACGCTCCCTTGGTTGCCGGCGTACCCGTGGCGGTGAAGATCGCCTGTCCCTGCGCGATCTCGCGCTTCACTTTACAGCGTACGCAGTATGCCTCCACCCATCTCTCCCATTACGTGTGCTCCCCCCGCCCTTCCGAACGCAGCCGCTCGACGATCGAGCGGATCTCCTCCGCTCTGTCGCGCGGACACACCAGCAGGGCATCGCCTGTGTCCACCACGATCAGGTCTTGCACGCCCAGCGTCACGATCAGGCGCCGGGCCTCCTCGCCATAGACAAGCGTCCCGTGCGAGTCGACCAGCAGCGGCGTGCCCTCGCCGAGTGCAAGGTTACCATCCTTGTCGGAAGGCAAGACCTCCAACAACCGATCCCAACTCCCGATGTCAGTCCACCCAAGATTGTCGGCCGGGATGACCGAGACTCTCTCGGCATGCTCCATGATCCCATAGTCTATGGTCTGTCTCGGCAGCTTCGCCCACGCTTGCGCGAACGCATCGGCATTGCCAGGCGCTCCCAGCGTCGCCTCCACCTGCAGCAGTCCCGCTTCAAGATCCGGCATCTGCCGGGCGATCTCTTTTCTCAGACAATCGCCGCGCCACACGAACATGCCCGAGTTCCAAAGGTGCTTGCCGTCCGACACATAGGCCTTCGCGAGCTCGGCTGTCGGCTTCTCCTTGAACGCCTTCACGCGGTATGCCTGAATTCCATTGAACACCCCGCGCACTTCCCCTCGCTCGACATAGCCGTACCCCGTTGCTGGATATGTCGGCGTGATGCCAAGTGTGACCAAGTCACCTTCCAGCGCCAACGCGTGAGCCGCAACCAGCGCGTCTCGGAAGCTCTCAGGGTCCGCAATGGCGTGATCCGCGGTCACGCAGGCCATGACGGCTCCTGGCAGTCTCCGTTCAACAATGAGGCTAGCCAGCCCGGCCACGGCTGCCGTCCCGCGCGGCTCCGGTTCGACGACGAAGCACTGCTCCGGAAGCTCCGGAGCCTGGCGGCGCAGCAGTTCCACCTGATCCGCCCCCGTGACGACCAGGATCCGCTCGGGTGGCAGGAGCGGCATCAGCCGGTCCAACGCCAGTTGGAAGAGACTGCGGTCGCCCAACAGACGAAGCGACTGCTTCGGCCTCTGCCTCCTGGAGGCGGGCCAGAGCCGCGTGCCCCCGCCTCCCGCCATAACAACCGCAAACAGCTCACCAGCCATCAATCCACCCTGTAGGGGCTTCCCGCCTCGCGCAGGCGGACATAGTGCATCCCACCCACTTGTCGAGCAAGTCCCTTGAGTTCAAGCAGCGCCAGCGTCGCCGTCAGCGTGGCAACGGGAAGCCCGCTGCGAATGTGCAGTTCATCCACGTGTACAGGTTCCGCAGAAAGGCATCCTATCACGGACCGCTCGGTCTCATCTTCTGGCAGCCGCTCCGGAAGATGATCCGCCATGACTGCGGCCTCCATGTTGATCGCCTCGAGGACATCTTCGAACGCGATCAGCGGCCGAGCGCCGTTCTCAATCAACCGGTGGCACCCGCGGCTCGTCCGCCTGTAGATGCTGCCTGGCACGGCGAAGACCTCACGCCCCTGCTCGGCACCAAAGTCCGCCGTAATCAGCGCCCCGCTCCCCTCGCCTGCCTCTACCACAACCACCGCCGCGGCGAGGCCGGAGATGATACGGTTGCGCGGCGGGAAGTTGGCCGCTTCCGGCTTCGTCCCGAGCGGATAGTCCGTCAACACCGCTCCGCTCGACCGGATCCTTGACGCCAGGCCGCGATGCTCAGGCGGATAGACCTGATCGAGGCCAGAGCCGAGCACCGCGACGGTCCTTCCGCCTGCCTCCAGTGCTGCCTGATGCGCCAGGGAGTCGATCCCGCGCGCCAGCCCCGAGATGACAACCACGCTGTTCTCGGCCAGGATGCGC
>JAPLGR010000637.1 GCA_026390045.1 Chloroflexota bacterium
GACGCGCTTGAGTACACGGCCGCCGCGGGCGGGGCGGCGTATCTGCTCGGCCCGGCGGCGGAAGGCGTGGCGGTCTTCGAGGGCTCATATTCCTACAGCACCGACACGCCCGACTTCTGGCGCCGTGCGAACGAGAAGTACCCTGAGCACGGCGAGCGTTTCACCGGAGAACCGGCGTACTTCAAGCACATCACCGAGGCGGCGCAAGCCATCCTGCATGAGCTTGGGGCGAGCCCATCCGACTACCGCTACGTCGTCTTCCACCAGCCCAACATCAAGTTCCCGCAGCGCGTGGGCAAGCAGCTTGGATTCAAGCCGGAGCAGATCCAGACCGGGCTGCTCGTTCCGGTGATTGGCAATGTGTACGCCGGATCGGCCATGGTCGGGTTGACGGCGGTGCTCGACGTGGCGCAGCCTGGCGATCGCATCCTGCTCGTCTCGTACGGTTCGGGGGCGGGATCGGACGCGTTCAGCCTGCGCGCCACCGATCGCCTTCCGCAATCGCAGGGACGGGCACTGAAGACGCAGGACTACATCGCCCGGCGAGTCGAGATCGACTACGCGACGTACGCTCGCTTCCGCGGCAAGCTGACGATGAAGTAGAGAGGAACGGCGGACATCTCAGCCCGGGGCGGCAAGCTTGCGCGCTCGGGCATGGTTCCGCCAGCAGACCATGACCTCTTCACCCTCAAATGATGTGATGGTCGCCGGCGTCGGGCTGACGCCCGTCGGCGAGCACTGGAGCATCTCACTGCGCGAGCTCGCCCTGGAAGCCATCGAGGCCGCGCGCGCGGACGCGGGCGGCCTGCGTCCGCAGGCACTGTTTGCGGCGAACATGCTTGCGCCTGCGCTCTCGGGGCAGACACACCTGGGCGCGCTGCTGGCCGATTTCGCCGGGCTACGCGGCATCGAGGCGTCCTCGTTCGAGGCAGCCGGCGCCTCCGGCGGCGCGGCGCTGCGCCAGGGTTTCCTGGCCGTGTCCTCCGGGCTGATCGACGTGGCGCTGATCATTGGCGTCGAGAAAGCCACCGACCGCATTGGCTCGTCGGTGGACGCGGCCATGGCAATGTCCGCGGACGCAGACTACGAGGCGGTGCAGGGATTGACCCCGGCAGCGCAGGCCGGGTTGTTGATGAGACGATACCTGCACGAAGCAGGTGCCCCGGCCGACGCGCTGGGCGGATTCTGTGTGACGGCACACGCCAACGGGGTGAACAGCCCGCACGCGTTCCTGCGCAGAGCCATCAGCATGGAAGAGTATCGGAGCGCGCCGCGTGAAAGCGATCCGCTGAATATCTACGACATTGCTCCTCTCGCAGATGGTGCCGCCGCACTGGTGCTGGCGCGGCGCGAGGCAGTGGTGGCTTCCGCAGGGCGTCCTTGGGTTCGTATTGCAGCCTCATCGGTGGCCACGGCCGCGCTCGCCCTGCACGATCAGACGGACGTGCTTGGGCTTGACGCGGCCCGGCTGTCAGCGCAGCGCGCGTATGAGCTAGCAGGTGTCGGTCCGGAGCAGATAGACGTCTTCGAACTCCACGACGCCTTCTCGATCTATGCCGCGCTGGCGCTCGAGGCAAGCGGCTTCGCGTCGCAGGGCGAAGGATGGCGGCTCGCTGCGGACAATGAGATCGGATTGACCGGCCGCATCCCGGCCATGACCTTCGGAGGATCGAAGGCGCGCGGCGAGGCCGGCGGCGCGACCGGTCTATACCAGGCGGCCGAAGTAGTACTGCAGGTCCAGGGCCGCGCGGGGGCGAATCAGGTGAAGGACGCGCAGATCGGCATGGCGCAGTGCATTGGCGGTGCGGGTGCGACAGCTGCCACGCACATCTTCGCCGCAATTGAGCCTTGAAACAGGCCTGATAGTTCTTGAGAGCCGGCCCCGCCTAAACTACGGCAGCCTTCGGGCAGAACGAGGTATGAATGGAAGTCTCCCGTCATTGGCGTCTCAAGCAGCAACGGTATGCACTTGTGGGCGAAGTGTGCCCTGCTTGTCAACATAAGATCTTCCCGCCGCGTGACATCTGCCCGGATTGTGGGCAGGAGGCGCGGACGACGTACCAGTTCAGTGGCCGGGGAGAGGTTTATTCGTACACGACGGTGCGCAACGCGCCTGCCGGGTTCGAAGAGGGCGCGCCGTACACCGTCGCCCTGGTCAAGCTGGACGAAGGCCCGATGCTGACCGCGCAGCTGACCGACCTGGGTGAGAAGCCAGTCGAGA
>JAPLGR010000255.1 GCA_026390045.1 Chloroflexota bacterium
CACTCGGCCAGTGCGCGAGCGCCCGGTCGCCGAGGTCGTCGACGCGATCGGGCTCGGGCTGAAGCGCACCGGATATGAAGAAGTGGGGTTGCTGTCCCTGTCCTCATCCGACTACAGGGAGATCCTGAGTCTGGTCCGGGAGGTGCGGTCCCGCTTTGCCGGCCGTCACCTCAACATCAACCTGCCCTCGCTACGAATCGAATCGTTCAGCGTCGAGCTGATGGATCTTCTGCAGGGTGAGGCCTCGCGATCCGGTTTCACGCTCGCCCCCGAGGCCGCCACCGAACGCATGCGCGAGATTATCAACAAGCCGGTGTCGACCGAGCAGGTGCTGGCCACGGCGCGCGAGATCTACCGCCACGGTTGGCACCTGATCAAGCTGTACTTCATGATCGGGCATCCATCGGAGACGCTTGAAGACGTTCAGGCGATCGCCGATCTGTCCAGGGCGGTGTTGGCCGAGGGGCGCGCCATCATCGGCAAGCGCGCCTCCGTCCACGCGGGCCTGAGCACTTTCATCCCGAAGCCGCACACGCCGTTCCAGTGGGTGCCGTGCGACTCGCTGGACAGGATCCGGGCAAAGCAGGAGCTGCTCAAGAGAGCGTTGCGCGGCCCCGGGCTGAAGCTCAGTTGGACGGAGCCGGAGGAGACACTGCTTGAGGCCTGGCTGTCCCGCGGCGATCGCCGCATGGGTCAGGTGATCCTCGAGGCCTGGCGCAACGGGGCGCGCTTCGACGCCTGGCAAGAGCACTTCGATCTTGAGGCCTGGAGGCGCGCTTTCGCCACGGTCGGCCTTGACCCGACGTTCTACACGCACCGAGAGCGGCGGATGGACGAGGTGCTGCCGTGGGACGTGGTTGACGCCGGGGTGCGCAAGTCCTTCCTGGCCCAGGATTACCTCTGGAGCCTTCAAGGACATACGCGGGAGGACTGCCGCGACCGGTGCTTCGCTTGCGGGATCCTGCCCAAGTTCGCCGCGCTGCGCCGCGAACACCCGGGTGAGGCCTGGGAATGCCCTGAGGTCCGCAGCCCAGCGCGTCGAACGCAGGCGCCGGCGGAAGCCCGATGACGGAGCAGGAACGCTTCCGGTACCGGCTGAGCTTCCACAAGACGGAAGCGATGCGCTTCACCGGCCATCTGGATCTGTACCGCGCGTTGGAGCGCACGATCCGGCGCGCCGGCCTGCCGTTGGCCTATCGCGGCGGCTTCAGCCCCCACCCTCGCCTGCAGCTGGCTGCGGCGCTGCCGCTTGGGTTCACAAGCCGGGCTGAAGTGGCCGATCTGTGGCTGGAACAATCGCTCGACACATCCGACGTGTTGGATCGATTGCAGGCCGCTGCTCCCCCTGGAGTGCGGTTCACCGAGGTACGGACGGCCGCTGCAGATGAGCCGGCGCTTCAAGAACAGGTCATCGGCGCCTCATTCTCGGCTTCCCTTTCCGAACCACCACCTGCGGACCTGGCGGAGCGAGTCGGCTCGCTCCTGTCTTCCGCCAGCGTCATCCGCCAGCGTCGCGGCAAGTCCTATGACCTGCGGCCGTTGATTGACACCCTGGAAGCTGTCGGCCCGGGTGCGCTGGTGATGCGTCTCTCTGCCCGCGAGGGGGCCACCGGGCGTCCGGACGAGGTCCTGGAGGCGCTTGGCCTCGATCCGCTCTCAGCGGAGATCGAGCGGACATCTCTCACGTTCGCCGAAGTAACGGCGACATAGGACGACTTGCGGCCTGCTCGCCAGCCACGACAGCTGCCCCGACACCATGATCCAACGGGACGCGCGTGCCTCCATGGCCTACCGGCCAACGGAGACACGCGCGTTGGGCACCCCATGGCCCACCGAGACGTCCTTGGACGTCCCGCAAAACAAGGCTTCGGACCTACGTGATCTTGAAGAAGTTCATCAACTTCATGGCCAAGCCCAGGTCACCCTTGAGCTTGATCTTGCCCTCGCCGAAGGCCGCCATCGGATTGACCTTGCCGGTGAAGATCCCCACGTAGTCGACGGCATCTGCGCTTAGCGTCAGCTTGGGGTTCTCCACCTTGCCCTTCTCAACGGCGCACTTGCCGTCCTTGATCGTCGCCACCCACTGGCCGCCCTGCGCGCCAGACAGGTCGAACTGGATGACGGCGTCCACTCCTTGCGCCTTCTCGGGCTG